>DATEVI010000419.1:0-5308 GCA_035281865.1 Geobacteraceae bacterium
ATTGCCCAAGTCTTTAAGCCGTTCATCGACTTCCGCAAGCTCGCCACTTAACTGGTGCCCGAGAGATTCCAGTTTCCTTACATCTTCTGACAGCGCCTCCACGTCAGAGGCAAGAACCTTGATCTCCCTTTTTTTATGTACCAGCCCCTGCTGGACTGCTTCGGTCGAACCGCCGTGTATGATCCCTCCCGAATTTACCATATCCCCCCCGGGGGTTACGAAAGTAAACATCGGATGTGACCGGCTAAAGGAAAAAGCCGACGGCAAATCATCAGCAAGCATTACGTTCCCAAGGAGGGAGGTTACAATATTTCCGCACTCATTACAGACGGATATTTTGTCGAGCAACCTCTCCAACCCGTTTACACGTTGAGGCTCAATTGCGGAAGTCAACCCCTGCACGATAAAGCTGCAGCGGCCACCAGCGGTTTCCTTCAGATAACCTATGGCTGACTGGGCGTCCCCTTCACCGTCGCAGACAACATATTGCAGTTTTTCAGCCAGTACCGTCTCAAGCGCTGATTCGTACTTCTCATCAATTTCGATGAAATCGGCGAGAACACCCCTGAAAATTCCTTTGAAACGGTCCGTGAGGAAAAGCGACCTGATCCCTTGGCCATATCCGGCAAATTGGGCTTCCAGTTCCTGCAACGAATGTAGCCTTGACCCCTTCTTGCTCAGCTGCTCCCGCTTTTCCAGCAACTTTTTGTTGACTTCCCCGAAGCGTTCCTTTAGTTGAGCTTCACGAGCCCTCAAACCATTCAGTTCTTCAGCGATGCTTTCCTTCTCACTAGTCAGCGCTCGCTGGATCCCTTCAAGTTCATCTGCCCTGTGGACTGCCTCGCTAAGCTTTTCCCTGAGTGCAACGGTCTCCCGATCGTTTCGCCCAACATTTTCTTCAAGTATTTCCAGGCGTTTAACTGCTCCAGCATGCTGATTGTTTAATTGGGCGATCTCGGACAGGACAGACAAAAGCTCACGGCGAATTTCATCGATACGGCCAAACAGTTCTCTTTCCTGTCTGGATATCTCTTCCAGTTCCTGTTCCGCGAAAATCAGCCTGTTTTCTTCTCCCTCGATATCTGCACCGAAAATTCCCTTGTACTCTTCAAGGCTTTTCAGCTCCGTTTCGGCATCGGAAAGCTGTTTTTGCAGACTGCCCATTTCCTCGAAGAAACGGTACAGATGACGTTCCAGGTTTTCCAGTTCCTTCTTCTGAAACCCCAGCCGGTTCTCAGCTTCCCGCATATCTCCCTTGATCCGGAAATTTTCTTCCTGTCTGGCAGTCAGAGCCTTTTCTATTTCAAGGGCCCCTATTCTCTTCTCCTCAAGAGCCAGTTCCCCACTCTCCAGTTCGACAGCCAGCGTCTCCAGCCTGCCATTGCACTGGGCAAGTTCGTTTTCCACTTGCCTTTTTTCTTCTCTCACCGCACTGTAGTTCTTCGCGATGAAAAACAAATCGATCTCTTTCAGTTCCTCCCTGAATTCCCGAAACTTTACCGCTTTCTTCGCCTGCCGCTGTAATGCATTTAACTGTCGCCTGATTTCCCCTACAATATCACCGATGCGCACCAGGTTCTGTCTGGTCACCTCGATCTTCTTCAAGGCAATCTGCTTGCGGGACTTATACTTGACGACACCGGCGGCTTCTTCAATGAGAAAACGTCTTTCCTCCGGCTTGGAGTGGAGGATCATCCCTATTTTGCCCTGCTCGATGATTGAGTAGGCCTTGGCGCCGGCGCCGGTATCCATGAACAACTCAGCTATATCGAGCAACCGACAGGGAGTCTTGTTCAGCAAATACTCGCTCTCGCCGTCCCGAAAGAGTCGGCGGGTAACCTGTATTTCGCTGTAATTCAGGTATTTGGCGGGCACTTTGCCGTCCTCGACCGAGAAGACAAGCGACACTTCGGCCATTCCCAACGGTCTGCGGGATTCGCTGCCGCCAAAAATAATATCCTCCATATTCTTGCCGCGCAGGTTCTTGGGTGACTGTTCACCCATGACCCATCGTATGGCATCGACAATATTCGACTTACCACAACCGTTCGGGCCGACAACGGCAGTAACACTCTGCTGAAAATCGACCGTGGTTTTGTCGACAAATGACTTAAATCCGGCAATATCAAGGCGCTTTATTTTCATAAATTGTGCAATAGTAACAGAGCGGAAGTTTTCTTGTAAAGGCAAAGATTTCCTTTTGCAATACAGGGATTCAGTTCCGTGCAAAATCCTTCAAAACATATGTCTTGCGCCCGTTTTCAGCCCAGAGTATACTCCCGTCATGCTGACATACCAAATTTCCGCAGTCGATCACGGACGACGGGCAGAGAGCTTCCTTCAGAATCTGATGCCCGCTGCGCCACTCTCCTATCTGCACAAAGTAATAAAAGGGAACAATTTCACCCTTAACGGAACCCAGGCATCGGCCGAGACGATTCTCCGCCTGGCTGATATCGTTGCAATCAAGGAAACGGCAAGGTTAAAAAGCTTCATTAGCAACCGACCTTCCGCGCCGGATATCTTGCTGGAGGATGAACGGATTATCATCCTCAACAAGCCGTCAGGTATTGCCGTGCACCGGACCGCCGAACATGGCGACCGGAATCTCATGAATTGGGCAACTGAATGGATGGAGATCAGGGACGGGAGGGCATGCAGACTCTACCCCGTAAATCGCATAGACAAAGGAACGTCCGGCGCAATTATTGCTGCGAAAGGCCCTGAATTCGCAGGACATTACGGCAAGCTCTTTCAGGAAGGCCTGGTGGAAAAGCGCTACCTCGCCCTTGTTTCGGGAAAGATGCCGGCTGAGGGCATTATAGATTCGCCTCTGGATGGCAAGGAGGCAGTCACCACCTTCCGGACAATATTCCATGAAGCAAGAGCTTCACTGCTTTTGGTTCACACACTGACAGGGAGGACCCATCAGATAAGGCGTCATCTGTCAGATATACGCCACCCCCTGATTGGTGACAAGAGGTACGGGGGAAAGAACATGCAAGGTTTCAACAATGATGCCCTGCATGCATGGATGCTGAACTTCCGGGATCCTTTTTCCGGGCAGGACAGCAACGTCTATGCACCCGTTACACCAATGTTCCTGAAAAACATTGAAACCCTAACCGGCAATGCGGTCCGCTCCATTATCGATTCCCTCGTCGAAAACTGACAGGGTCCACCCCATGACTTCCCTGTCTTGGCGGTGGTCGTCAGTTGATTTTTACACATAAGGCCTCTCAGACACATGACAATAAAAAGGAAAATACTGCTTTCTCTTTGTGCAATTATCGTTCTATCTATTGCCACGGGCGTCGTCGCAATCTTCAACAAGCTTCACCATCTGGACACGTACAAGAACGACATTGTCGCGGCTGCGCAGAAAGCCCTCGGACGTCGCCTTACCTATAAAAGTGGAGATTTTTCCTTAAAATACGGTCCTACCTTCACCTTCACCGGGGTGACCGTTATGGAAAAAGATGGAACGTCCATCTTCATTTCTTCCGACCAACTTGCCTTCAAGGTCGCCTTCTGGCCACTTCTGAAAAAAAAGCTGGTGCTGAAAGAAGTTCGTCTGGATCGCCCTTACATCAGACTGCACCGTGACAGAAACGGAAAGTTCAATGTCAGTGATATCCTGGAGGGAAAAAGGGAAGAAGTCCCGCTTCGCATCCGACGCGTAAGGATGGGAAACGGTCTGGTGACCCTGACGGACCAATCAATATCAAAACAGGGAGTGACCACTACTCTTGAAAATATGGACCTTTTTATCAACCGTACAAGGAGAGGAAAAAACACTGTTTTCAAATTATCGGCAAGGATTACCGAGAAAGGAAGAAAATCCACGCTATCCATTAACGGCAAGGCAATATTGTCGCCAAAGGGTAAGCCGTTACGCGACTCCCACCTTGACGTAAGAATCTCGGCGAACAAGCTTGATGCGGGCCATTACTGGGATTACTACAGCCGATACGTGCCGTTTCAGAAGATTCTTGGACTTGTCGATATTGATTCAACCTTCAATGGGAAATTATCCGAATTCTCTTCCAAGGGAACCGTGAAATTGAGAGGTCTCTATTTCAACTATCCCGAGGTCTTTCATTCGCGCCTGACTCCAAAAGAAGTCCTCATAAAATATGATATGGATCTGACCCCTAAGGATCTCGCAGTCAAGCATCTGTTGCTGAACGTCGACGCGCTTGCCGTAAAGGGAAGCTGCTTTTTGAAGGACATCCACAGCGGAGATCTGTTTCTCTCAGCAAAAGCTACAACCGGTCCTTTTCGCCTTGAAGAGTTCAGCAAATACATTCCGTACGGCATTATCGCCAAAGATGCATCGGAATTTATTGAAAAACACATAAAAGGCGGAACGTACAGGTTACAGGAGGGAAGACTGGAAGGGCGAATAAGCCAGATTGCGCACATGGAAAGAGGAACAAACTATAATGTTCTATCCATTGGAGGAACGGTGGACAGAGGCCTCGTTTCTTTCGGTGGGGGTACACCGTCTTTCAACTCGATACGCGGAAATCTGGCACTGCGCGGAAAGGATTTCATTCTTGCAGGAATGGAAGGCTCTTTTGGCGGTTCTCCGTTCAAACTGGAAGGCAGGATCACCGGTTATCCGTTGAACGTGCCATCGGGCTACCCTTTCACAATGACCATGACCCCGGAACCGGCCGAAGTATCGTGGCTGCTCGGTCCCAAACATGCGTCAAAATTCGCTTTTGCAGGACAGTCGGTATTGCACCTCTCTGGCAATGGTCACAGTTCAAATTATGCATTGAACGGAAATTGGGATCTGACCGGCGCCGCCTACAAATATGCAGACATCATCCATAAGCCCCAGGGGAAAACCAATAACCTCTCTGTCAAAGGAAGTATCAATAATGCAGAAGTGGAAATCGCCGGGCTAAATTACGTACTCAATTCCCTGTCCCTGAATGCGGCGGGATCTTACCGTTTTGCCGAGGACCCGCAATTGATTTTTACCGTCGACACAAACCAGTTTCAGATTCAAGACGTTGCGTCGATGGTTCCGAGGTTGGAAAGATACCTGCCGAAGGGTAAGGTAAAGGCGGCATTTCAGGGCAAATGGAAACCAGCGGAATCAGAGAGCATTGCCCTGAATGGGCATGCTCTCCTTTCCGATGTCTCCCTGAAGGCCATAGAGAGCATGAAGCCCCTGGAAGATGTCACCGGCAACATACGTTTTACCGGGGATTCACTCCAGACCTCCATGCTGTCGGCCAGGCTGGGGAATACCACTCTACACGCAACTGGATCTCTCACTGGTCGCAAAAACCCA
>DATEVI010000420.1:0-4884 GCA_035281865.1 Geobacteraceae bacterium
AATCTCTTAACCAGGGCATCATTAAGAACAATGGCGCCGTCTTCAGTAACTGCGCCATAGCCGGCCTCCGGGTTGGAAGGAATAGGGATCTTCCGTGTAATGACAATGTCAAGCTGACAACCCAGCTCCTTCGCCACCTCAACGGCCACCGGCACGCCGCCACGGGGAATGGCAAGAATCACGATCTCCTTATTCCGATACTGCCGGAGATTTTTCGCAAGACGCTGACCGGCATCTGCGCGATTCCGCAAGTAGGGATAGGCATCATTTACAATCATACATTGCCAGTGTTTCTTATGAGTCCTGCAGAGCGAAATGGCCAACGAACCAGTCGAGGGCCAGTTGCGCCACTGTTTCGAGGGTCCCGGGCTCCTCGAAAAGATGAGTTGCTCCGGGGACAATGACTAATTTTTTGAGACACTGCAATTTAGCATAGGCGGCTTCATTCATGGATATGACGGGTTCATCGTTGCCGCCTACAATGAACAGGGTAGGCGCCTGGACACGGGAAAGGTATGACATGGCAAGATCGGGCCTTCCTCCGCGGGAAACAACAGCCTTAACTGACAGGGGATCCCGCGCAGCAGCTTGAAGGGCGGCGCCCGCACCGGTGCTGGCCCCAAAATAGCCCAGCATCAAATCCCTTGTTTCCCGTTGCCTGGAAGACCACCGCGCAATAGCTAAAAGACGATCGGCCAACAGATCAATATCAAATACTTTCCGCCGATCCAGAGCCTCCGTCTCCTCAAGGAGGTCTACCAACAATGTTGAAAGGCCAGCCTCCTGCAATACCCATGCGACGTAATTATTACGGGGACTCAGACGGCCACTGCCGCTGCCGTGGGCAAAAACAACCAGTCCTTTGGCGTGGAGAGGGACCCCCAAAATTCCCGGGAGTCGCATTGCACCCGCAGGAATTACGACTTCCTGTTCACGCCCTCTGCCTGATCTTAATCGGTTCATCGAGTAAGTCCCTCTTTTTTTCTCATACACGATGCCGCCTTTTCAGGCATTCGCAGCCTTCAGCGGCTTGAATCGATCCCAGTTGCGATGCAGAATTGTTGCAACTTCCTCATCACTCGTCTGGTCAAAGTTTCTGTACCATGCGCCTACCGCGACGAAGTATGCGGGTGTGCTGAGACAGACTACCTCATCGGCAAAGGCGTTCAGCATTTCTGAGCTATCAAGCGCCGCTACGGGAGCTGCGGCAATTAACCGCTCGGGATTGAGCCGGCGAAGGCCTTCCAAGGCAGCTCGAAATGTATATCCCGTGGCAATGCCATCGTCAACGACAATGACCGTTTTCCCAGAAACCTCCATTGCCGGCCTGCTCCCGCGGTAGAACCTCAGCCGCCGCTCAATCTCTTCCCGCTGATAGGCAATCTCTCGGTCCAGATAATTTTTAGTGGCGCCCACCGCACGAGCCACTTCTTCGTTGACAATGGTTAGGTGATCGCCGCTGATCACGGCGCCGATACCGAGTTCCGGCTGAAGGGGTGCTCGAAGTTTGCGGGCGATGATGACGTCCAAGGGTGCGGAAAGTCCTTCAGCGATTTCATCGGCTACCACCACGCCTCCCCGGGGGATTCCTAACACCACTAACCCATCTTCATTTTTGTATCCTCGCTTGATCAGAACGCCGGATAATTTTTTTCCTGCCTCGCGGCGGTCTTCAAAAATGATATTCCCCATCTCAACCCTCCATTTGAAATCATCTATTTACTGCTTCTTTATTGTTAGCGTAACGAACACGGTGAAGTAAATCAATAGGAATTAAATACTAACCTAATGGTAGGTAAAAACTACTTAATCTATATTGCGGTGCATCAAAAGCTGAGGGTTTCTTGTTATGGCAAGAGATTTCCCTCCCTATCCTTTGTGGTTGCGAACAATCATGAGTGTTGCATCTGTAGTATTTGCTTACCATTATACTCCTATTTAATTCTCGTTGATTTACTGTGATGCGTGCAGTAGTTTAACTCAAACGTAGGTAGGTTCTATCAGGACCATTTCTTGTTATCACCGATTTTCGCAGAGCTTTAACCGTCATTTTGGGATAAGATTTTGATGCCTCCATCATTGGAATTTCAGCTTCAGTTTAGCGCCTTCGAGCCAAGAGATCGTTTGTGGCAAACGTTGCCAGGGAACGTCTCTGAGGATCGGGTTATGGGCCCTGCGGGGATAAGTCACCCGCACTTCGCCACCGGAGATCTCCACGTCGGCCTTGCCCCTGACAAAATGACGAAAAATCTTCTGGGCATCACACTGCTCAAAGCCTCTGAGTTTCTGGGCAAGCATGCTGTAAAAGGTATCGGCGATCATGGTCGTGAGCACGTCGAAGTGCACCTTCACCAGAATGGGGGAAGACAGGGCGTTGAGATTGAAGAACTTGACTGCTTCGGAGATGACATTTTCCACTCGCCACCTGCGGGCGTAGTCGCTAACGACACGTTCCGCCGGGGCCGTAAGATCGTTGGTGATGAGGAAGGCCGGCTCTTCATGGCCGTTCCCCCGGAGGATAATCTGCCGGAGCTGTCCTTCATAATCCTTCAGGTCAACGAGGGATTGGTGGATGTAAGGATCGGGATACTTTCGTTTGTCGTGGGGGATGTGAATCTTCTCCCAAGGGCTAAGTTCATCCAGGTTCCCAGTCAGTTTCTTGCCCCGCCGCCTAAGTGTGATAAACCGGATACCCTGACTGTTCAGCAGGGACAGGTGTGCATAGGTGGTAAACTTGGAATCAAAAACAAAAGTAGAAGCAACACCTCTTTGAACCTTCTTCCAGAAGGACAGAACGGTCATGACCTGCTCGTTGGCTTCTTCCTTCAAGATGTCGGCAGCCGTATAGAGGACCAGCTTGGAGGAGGCATCTTGGGCAAAGAGGGTCAAAGCCCCTTTCATCCGCCTTCCCCTGGCCCCGGCCCAATGCTCCTGAAGGACGGATTCATCCCCATAATGGGGAATGGTGTGGAAGTCCAGATTGATGACGCTGCCATCATACAGACCAAGACGGATGGCTTTCTTCACAAAAGCCTGTTGGAGTTTCAGGATATGAATCTCATCCAGGGAATAGGAATAGATGGACATGGCCGTGCACTTGGGCAGGACGTTGAGACCGGCGAACAGTCCCAAGCCGGGATCGAAGGCATGGTCTCCCATGTGGGCGTACCGCTCCGTGCCGATGAGCTTCATGGCCAGAAAGGACAGAAAATAACTGACCGCCGGAATGACCTTGGACCCCGGCAGTCCGGCAGAACGGATCAGTTCCGGCACCTGAAACTTTTCCAGAAACGGGGCAAACAGAAAGATCCCCGCCGATTCGCAGACAAAATGCTGCCCCTCCATCTGCCCGATGGCGATGCCTGTCGTTTTCTGCGGAACCTCTGCCCCCTTGACGGTCAGACCGATCTTCAGACGGGTACGACGGGGCAGCTTGGGAAATCCCTCTTCCGCCAGGACTCGCTCCACTGTCCGAACAGAGACATCCACCCCGTCCTCGGAAAGCAGTTGGGCGATCTCGCCCGCGGAGAGTTCTTTCTCTCTCCAAGCGCGGATCTTACGACGGGTCTCCGCGGTGACACGGTAACGGGCGGCGCTGCCTTCCGATACAGGCTCGGAGAAGTCAATCTTGCCAGTAGTGAACTGATGTCTCAAAAAGTGGATATAAGCGGCGGAGTATCCAAAACGCTCCGCAACAGCGACCGCTGGCAGACGATCCACGAAGGAGGCCCGGAGTGCTTCATACCGTTTCTGCCACTCATGAATCGGCTTTGTGAAGTAGGTAGCATCACGCATGGAAATCTTATATAAAATGACGATTAGAATGTCAAGAAATATTTTGTTAAAATATAGGATCGATAGGGAAGCTCCGATTGCAGTCCAGTTACGCATAAGAAGAAATTTCTCTGTGTTTACAGCTATTTTAGCGTTCATGAGTAGCAAATGACTGTGAAGATGCATGGGAATATTTTTAATTTTAACGGCGGAAATATTCATAGCAAACCGTCATTCGATATAAGAATTTGAGATGCCGCATTAACTGACAGCAATCGTATCATGCTTTATTTATTACGTTATTTACGATCGGCTCCTTTAAGAGCCGATGAAAATCTTATATCAAATGGTTCTGCGAAAATCGGTGTTTATAGATTTTGCAATCTTGTCACGTCTTGGACCAGTAATAGATCGATCCAGAAATTTGATCATTTTCTCCGCTTGCATTACAATAGCCTGGCTATTTTTTTGATTTTCAATCTCTGTTCTCTCAAGTCGATAATCGGCAATATTCCGCTTGCTGCGAAGATCATTGAGCTGAGTACTGATCTTAGACAACTCTATATCTTCACTGTTGTTGAAATTGCTACTCAATTGCTCATGTCCCACTGCGCTTTTACTAATAGGACAACCCATTCCCTCCAATAGTTCAACACCAACGTTATAAGCCGCATAGTACGCACGACTTATGGCTGTCCTATATTCTGCAGTTGTATCGCTCTTTGATAATTTCGTAGCAACTTTAAGGAAGTCTCGAGGATTCATTTTTCATATGATAATATACGACAGACAGATTTTTTCTCGTTCAGGCCATGGCACGCTTGATACCCATTCACCTGTATATTGATCATACATGTTAAGAATATCTTCGATTTCGCCTTTGACTTGAACATTGATAACAAGCCACTGTTCTTCAGTGTCAGGATCATGTAAAATCTCGGAATCGATTCTTTGAATGTTGGAGAAGTGACGTTTGATAAGCTCTGATGCAACAGGTATGTATTGCAGGATACCATTGCGGTTACAGAATTCTTTTTCTTCACGAGAAAGGTTAATATCAGCAAGCCGGTCAGCTGATGTTCTCTTTTTAAAATAATTCTTTAATATCTC
>DATEVI010000421.1:0-3447 GCA_035281865.1 Geobacteraceae bacterium
CGACTTGAGGGGATGCTCGTCATGCATGGCACTGAAAAGCGCGGCTGGAGCATGGCCCTGGCGGAGGATTCCGGGGAACTGGCTATAAGCGCCAGCGGCAACGGCGAGGTTTTTGTCGTGTTCGGAGCCTGCGTGAATCCCTGACACGCGACCGGGAGCAGGTGACGGTAATGGACGTCAGACAGGAAGAACCCAAATACAGTGACAAACTTGCCGAGAGAAGGACCGAACTGGCGCAGACCCGTACAATCCTGGCAGCAGGCCGCAACCTGATGGCGTGGGTACGGACTTCGCTTTCGCTGGTCAGCTTCGGGTTTACGCTTTACAAAGTTATGCAATCTTTACATGCAAAGGGAATCACCGCGGCAATGCAGGGGTCAGGTCCCCGCCGCCTGGGGCTGTTCCTGATCGGACTGGGGACATTCCCTTTGATGATAGTCATATTCGAATACTGGAAATTCATGAGGCAGATCGGCAAAACGCCTACTTTCATTGTGAAGATGCCAAGCTTCCTGCTCGCCTGTGGGATTTTTGCCCTCGGCCTGCTTCTCTTCATCACCATGCTGGTCCATATCGACTTGTTCTGAGAGAAACCAAGGAGAGACGAATGACAAATTACAACGTTCCGGCCGCCTTCCACATCATGGCCAAGCCGACGGGTTCCGATTGCAACCTGAATTGCGCCTACTGCTTCTTCCTGAAAAAGGAAAAGCTCTACCCCGGCAGCGACTTCCGCATGTCCGACGAAGTCCACGAAGCATACATCAGGCAGCTTTTCCAGGCCCACCAGGTCCCCCGGGTAACCGTCGCCTGGCAGGGGGGCGAACCGACCCTCATGGGTCTCGATTTCTTCCGTCGCTCCGTGGAACTGCAGCGGAAATACCGGAAACCGGGCGTGATGGTGGAAAACACCTTCCAGACAAACGGGATACTTCTGGATGACGAATGGTGCCGTTTCTTCCGTGAAAACAACTTTCTGGTCGGCCTGAGCATCGACGGTCCACGTGAGCTGCACGACCGCTACCGGAAAGACAAGGGAGGCAAGGGTACCTTCGAAGGCGCTGCAAGGGCTGCCCGAATTCTCCGCAAACACAGGGTAGAGTTCAATATCCTCTGCACAGTCAATTCCTTCAACGGCGATTATCCCCTGGATGTCTACCGCTTCTTCCGCGATGAACTGGTGGCGAACTACATCCAGTTCATCCCCATCGTCGAACGGGACAACGAAAACGGCTTCCAGGAAGGGAACAGGGTCACGGAACGGTCGGTGAAGCCGAAGCAGTGGGGACGTTTCCAGATCGAAATATTCGATGAGTGGGTGAAGAGGGACGTCGGCCGGACCTTCGTACTCAACTTCGACGGCGCCCTGGCCGGGTGGTTGGGAAGGGCGGGTACCGTCTGCGTCTTCGGCCCAACCTGCGGTCTGGGACTGGCCCTGGAATTCAACGGTGATCTTTACTCCTGCGATCACTTCGTAGAGCCGAAATACCATCTGGGAAATATCCTCGAAACGCCATTGATCGAGCTCGTCGCTTCCGAGAAGCAGCGCCTGTTCGGGCGTGACAAGCAGGATACCCTTCCCCGTGAGTGCCGGGAGTGCCGGTTTGTCGGCGTATGCAACGGTGAGTGCCCCAAGAACCGGTTCATGGGGACTACTGACGGAGAGCCCGGTCTGAACTACCTCTGTGCCGGATTCAAAGCCTTTTTCGAGCACGCGGATAAACCGATGCGGGTCATGGCGGAACTGCTCCGGAGGGGGCAGCAGGCCGATGGTGTTATGGCCGTGTTGGCAAGAGAAGAGGCGGGGTCGAAGGCGAGGTTTGCCGGGGTTGAAAGGAACGCCCCATGTCCCTGTGGGAGTGGGGTGAAATACAAGAGGTGTCATGGGGGGAAATGACGGTCATAAAACATCAAATACTGTCTCACACTCGCTCACTTCGTTCGCTGGAGCACGCAGAGTACGCGGAGAAAACCGATTTTAAAATTTAAAACTGAATGATTTCAGTATTGTCAGGTTGGAAAATTGCCAATTGTTATTTAAGCCCCATTAGGGGCGTTCGAACGTAGCCGGGGGATTTATCCCCCGGATAAAATGACCAAATATCCCCACGTCACGTACGTGACGTGAAGGCTTTCATCAAATTGACCGGGGAATGAATTCCCCGGCTACCATCATTCTGTACCTCCTGGACGTAAGCAAAGACTTAACCGGGCACTGGAATGATTTGGGTTTTTTGGCCTTCCTCCGCGACTTCTGGCGACTTGCGCGAGATATATGGGCAAGGAGAGAGATCAATCGGGAAAATCGGAATCATCACTCTCCAATCAAAGAAAGGAGAATTGATCATGGCGGAAAAGAAACCGAACATTCTTATTATCTGGGGAGACGACATCGGCTGGTGGAACATAAGCTACAACAACCGGGGCCAGATGGGTTACCGGACCCCTAACATCGACAGGATCGCCAACGAAGGCATTGCCTTCACCGACTACTACGGGCAGCAGAGCTGCACGGCAGGCCGGGCCGCCTTTATGACCGGGCAGAATCCGCTTCGCACCGGCCTGACCAAGGTGGGAATGCCGGGCAGCGATCTGGGGCTGAGGCCGGAAGACCCGACCATCGCTGAGCTGCTCAAGCCCCTGGGGTATGTGACCGGACAGTTCGGCAAGAACCACTTCGGTGACAAGGATGAGTTTCTGCCCAGCAACCACGGCTTCGACGAGTTTTTCGGCAACCTTTATCACCTCAACGCGGAGGAGGAGCCAGAGAATCCCGACTATCCGAAGGACCCCGAATTCCGCAAGAAGTTCGGACCGCGAGGCGTCATCCACAGCTTCGCCGACGGCCGCATCGAGGACACCGGGCCGCTGACCAGGAAGCGCATGGAAACCATCGACGACGAGGTCAACGCAAAGACCCTCGACTTTATCGACCGTGCCCACAAAGACAACAAGCCGTTCTTCATATGGTGGAACGCGACACATATGCATTTCCGTACCCACGTCAACCCTAAAGATGTGGGAAGGAGCGGACAGGGCTTTTACAACGATGCCATGTGCGGGCATGACGAACACGTTGGAATCCTTCTCAAAAAACTTGATGAGCTCGGCATCGCCGACAACACCATTGTCATGTATTCCACCGACAACGGCCCCCACTACAACAGCTGGCCGGACGCCGGCATTACCCCGTTCCGAAGCGAAAAGAACACCAACTGGGAGGGCGGGTGGCGCGTTCCAGCCTTCGTGCGCTGGCCGGGCAAGATACCAGCGGGGAAGGTGTTGAATGGGATCGTTTCCCACCAGGACTGGTTACCGACGCTGCTGGCGGTGGCAGGAGAGCCGGACATCGCGCAAAAGCTGCTGAAAGGCCACAAGGCGGGCAACAAGACTTTCAAGGTACATATCGACAGAGTCAACATGCTTCCCTATTTCACGGGTCAGGCG
>DATEVI010000422.1:0-4060 GCA_035281865.1 Geobacteraceae bacterium
GTGGTTCATTCCCCCCACGGCGAGAGCGGGTATGGTTTTTCTCATGCCGATGAGTTCCTTGTAAAGACGCAGCAGAACAGCGTGATCGCCGACCTTTTTCTTCTCCGGATCGAGTTTCGAGCGGAGAAAAGTCTCGACGGATTCCGTGTCGGGGGGGTCGGCGCTGGAGACGAAGGCCGCGAACTCTTCCTTCCTCCCCTTACGCACCGCTTCAATGAGATCGGGGTCGGAATGGCTGACAAAATAGAGAAACGGCGCCTCTTCCCCGTATTCTTCCCCCATGAAGAGAAGAGGCATGTAGGGGGAAAGGAGGACCGCGCCCGCAGCAAGCTTGAGCGACTCGAACGGAACCAGTACGGGCAGCCTGTCTCCGAGCATTCGGTTTCCAACCTGGTCGTGGTTCTGGGCACAGACGACAAACTGGTGCGCCGGTCTGCCGGCGGCCGAATTACCATGCCTTCTGCTGCGGTAGCGGGAATATTCGCCGGAATAGACATACCGCTCCCTGAGCGATTTCGCAAGCCGGCCGGTTCCGCCGAAATCCTGGTAATAACCATCGTTCTCACACGTCAGGAGCGTGTGCAGGGCATGATGGAAGTCGTCGTTCCATTGGGCGTCGAGCCCGTAGCCCCCTTTTCCCGTCGGGTTTATCAGCCGAACGTCGTTGAGGTCACTCTCGGCGATAACGAAAATCTCCCGGCCGAGCTCATTTGCCACCCTGTGGACATCCGCGGCAAGTTCCTCCAGGAAATGCCTGGCGCTGAAATCGTAAATCCCGTGCACCGCATCCAGCCTCAAGGCATCGATGTGGTACTCGCAAACCCAATACAGGGCGTTATCGATGAAAAAACGGCGCACTTCGTCGCTGTACGGGCCGTCGAAATTCACGGCATCTCCCCACGGCGTCCGGTACCGGTCGGTGAAGTAGTGTCCGTAGTCGTGCAGATAGTTTCCTTCGGGACCCAGATGGTTGTAGACGACGTCGAGAATTACGGCCAGCCCCTTGCCGTGGCAGGCATCGACCAGCTTCTTCAGACCGGTGGGGCCGCCATAGCTGTTCTGGGGTGCGAACGGATAGACGCCGTCATACCCCCAGTTCCTCTCGCCCGGAAACTGCGCAACCGGCATAAGCTCCACGGCGGTAATGCCGAGGTCCTTCAGGTAATCGAGCTTGGGTATGACAGCCTCGAAAGTACCCTCCCCGGTAAACGTCCCCACATGCAGCTCGTATATGAGATATTCGGCAAGCGGCAGCCCCTCCCATTGATGGTTGGTCCACGGGAAACCGTCCGGATCGACTATCTGCGAAGGGCCGTGCACGCCGTCAGGCTGGAACCGGGAAGCGGGGTCGGGCCTTTCCTTTTTCCGATCCAGAACATAAAAATACCGGTCGCCTTCCCGCAGATGAGAGACGATTGCTGAAAAATAACCGTCTCCCTCTTTTCCGAGGGGAACCGTACGGATTTCCTTCCCGGACAGGATCTTTACCGAAACAGTGTCTGCCTTCGGCGCCCATACCCGGAAACGGACCTTGCCGGCTCCGAGAAAGGTAGCGCCTATGTCAAGTTGCCAGTTGTTTCCCAACTAGACTCCGTTCCGTCTCTTATCTGGTGTAGGGGCGAACCCGTGTGTTCGCCCTGCTGGTGGGCAGACACACGGGTCTGCCCCTACGCACCCCTATCCAGGTGGTCAAACATGCAAAACCTGATGTAGGGGCAGGGCTTGCCCTGCCCGATTGGGCGAAGCAAGCCTCGCCCCTACCATTGATATGTTTAACCACCGGAGGACAATGCAGATTTCATACATATATTCTCGATTCCCCTTTTCCCTGCAAAAGCCAATGGAAAAGGGTCAGATATTCCCTGAGATGCCTGGTGAGCAGGAAGTTCTCCCTGACAAACTCCTTCGCCTTTGCCCCCATTTCTTCCATCATTTCCCGATGGTGCAACAGAAAGCGGATGCGGTGCGCCGCGCCTTCCGGCGTATTGACAAGGAAGCCAGTGTGATAGTTGAAGACCTGGCGGCGGATTCCCCCCACATCCCCTCCTATGACCGGTTTCCCTTTCCACAGACCCTCGGTCACCGTCAGACCGAAACCTTCCCTGGTCGATTTCTGGATGACGATGTCCGCAAGGCGCTGCAGGGCATTGACGGTACGATGCGCATCCGGCGGCAGGAGCAGAACGTGAATATCAGGATCGTCGGCGGCCGCGCCCATTACCTCGTCGAGGACCGCCTGGCCCTCAGGGTCGTCGGTCGCCCCGCCGCCTGCCAGCACCAATTGTACGGGAAGCACCTTCTTAACCAGCTTGTACGCTTCTATCACTCCAAGAGGGTCCTTGAACCTGTCAAAACGCGAAATCTGTACGAGAAGCGGAAGATCGGGGTCAAGGCCGAAATCGGCGCGAACGGCATCCAGTTCCTCCCGGGACAGGTCTATGTTCTTCTCGCTTAGCGGATCGATGCTCGGAGCGGTGAGGAACTGCGGATGAGGCAGGGGAAGGGCGAAAATGCTCATGGAGAATATGCTTGCGTCAAAGTCTCGCACCAGCGGCTTCACTTCGCGCCACACCGGCAGATACGGGTGACTGACGTCGATATGGGCACGCCACACCCATTTGCCTTTCTTCTTGCCGCAGAGCCCCAGAAGGCCGGCCGGCTGCGGATCGTGAATGACGACTATTTCCGCTTCTTCCAGGACGGGCCGAAGTGTACGTGCATTTTCCTCGTTGACTGCATGGTACGTTTCCATATCCTTACGCGACAGGGAAACGGGAAAACCCTGCAGTCCGTTATGAATCGACTTGGTCACCGAGAAAAAATCCTTCGTCCCTCCGATGACCTCCCAGCAGGCATCCATTCCCAGGTCGCACATCAGGGGGATCATCCATGTCAGGATCTCGGCGACGCCGCCTCCCTCGCGGGTGGAATTGACATGAACTACCCGTGTTCCCTGCAACTTGTTGCCAAGCGTGCGCAGCTCCCTTATTACGGAAGGCCCGGCAATGCTTTCATACGCATTCAATGATTTAGCCATCAGCGCCTCCTTTTTCGAGCAGACGCTCGACAAGCACCTTCCTGATTTCAGAAAGGGTCAAAAAGCTGAAGTCGATGGAACTCAGGATGTCCCCGTACTCGACGCCTGTCTCTCCGAAACGGGTGAGCCAGGTGGAAAAATCGTCCAGACAGTCGGGAGTTCTTCGGCGGGCCTCGACGACATGGAAAAAGATACTTCCGTTAGTCATGTTCCGGATGGCCTGGGGAAGCTGGGAAGGCTCTTCGATGGTGTCTCCGGTATCGAAGACAACGGTTGTCGCTTCCAGAAAAAAGAACTCGGACCCCTTGGAAACTGAATGAATGACCGGAATCTCACTCAGTCGCTCATCGATGATATCCAGCATCGTGTTCCGGAGATGTTCCATCGAATTCAGGGTAAAGGGATCAAGGATTCCCAGTCGCTCGGCCAGCACCCGGTCATCGAGATAGAGCTTCGACCAGACGGCAAAGTCATTGTGGTAATCGGGATAATCGAAGGAAGGTCGCAAGAGGGTTTCGCAGAAATGGTGGTACAAAACATTTTCCCCGCAAACGGCTATTCTCTCGCGCAGCTCTCTCAAATTCGCCGCCTCAGGGACGCCACTCATCCTGGTGAGTAAGGCGCAATCTCGCATGACAAAACTGTTCATGGCATGCTCTCCCATATTTTTCTGAAAAACGGCAGTTGCAGGTGTCCGAAGTGAGCGACTTTGGGCTATTTCGTTGCTGCTCTTAGCGAAATGAAGCGTAGACAGCCGATATTGTCTGAACCCGCCAAAGCCTCGGCGAAGGCGGGTGAGTTTATCGGCTGTAGCGAAATGAGCTTAGAGCAGCAGAAATAGCCCATCCGGAGCGAACGAAGGATGCCTTCAACTGCCGAATCTAGGATAATCAAATATTGTGGGAATCTTCCGCTCTCTTCTCCGTCAGCAGCCGGCAGGCAATTTCCGCAACCATCTCGACGGCCTGGTCCACCGCGGCGGCAACCGGAGCGCTTAGAGTCATTGAAATAGGGTCGAGATCT
>DATEVI010000423.1:0-8859 GCA_035281865.1 Geobacteraceae bacterium
TCTCCGTTGCCGCTTTCGCCAGTTTGCCGCGCGAGGATCGTGCAATCGCCTGTAACGGTCCGCTCGCCGATGAAGCGGGGTAGCGACCGAGAGAGCGGACGATTTCCTGTTTCAGGCGGCCGTGCTTCCTGGGGTGCAAAAGATATCTCGATCGATACAGCTTTTCCAGTGCCGGCAGCGCATCGGGATTCCCTATCTCAGCCAGTGTCTGAACCGCCGCGGTTTTGATATCGAGGGAAATGTGTGTGATACTGCCCTTGTTGAGGAAATCGAGTAATCTTTCGAAAATTTCAGGACTCCTGCTCTTTTCCGCAAGTTTTATGGCGTCCAGGCAAGTCTCCCCGTCGTTGCCGGACATATCCAGCAGCAACAGCCGTTCAGCTTCCGGATCATTGAAATGCATCAATGTCTTGAACGCTTCCTGACGTACTTTTGCATGGGGATGTCTCGTCAACGGCCGGATGTGGGCTGGTATCGAGGGGTCATCAAGGCCTCGCAGAAGTGTGACCAGATTTCTGACGAAGTACCAACGGCTGTCCCTCAGTCGGGCAAGTGCCTCGTCACGTATGGCTTCGCCAATCTCCGTCAGGCATTCCATGTAGCAGCGTCTCATGGAGATGTTCGGTTCGTCGGCAAGGCGGTTCAGAAGAGGCGCCGCAAAGGGGGCTCCGACCTTGCCGATTAATGTCCTTATATCCCCGTATTTCGCCTTTCCCCAAAAAGTGAGTCCGTTCAGCACTTCTTCCAGGAATTCGGGTAGGGCGTATGTTTCGGCAATCCTGTTGTAACCGGAATCGTCGCCGCCGGCGGAACGGGGTTTCGTCATTCCCAGGCGGTCGTGAATCGCGGAAAGGGAGGCAAAGTCCCCCATTTCGAGAAAATAGGTGCAGAGTTCGAGGAGATTTCCCGTCAATTGGTCCGATTGGCGATCATCCATTGGGGTATTGAACAGTTCGAGGATTACGAGACTGGTTCTGTGTTCCAGAAAATGACCGGCAAGAGTACTTTTCATCTCGTCCACGTCGCGTCGCGTACTTTCCGATAACATGCGAGGTGGTATGATGACGCTGAGTTGCTCCCGGTATTCGCCGGGGACGAACCGTTCGGAGTTGTCTTTGCGCAGTACAATGCTCAGCGCATCGAGTTTTTCCTTTGCAATATCCGGAGGTGTGGGCGACTGCGAATTTTCAACTGTTGACTTGAAGTTCTTCTGAATCTTCCCAAGTATCCGCAAAACTGAGGGGGGCACATTTTCTTTTCCGGCGCCGATGCCGGCCAGCAACTGCTTGATGACCTCCTCCGGAAAACTCTCAAATATTTCTCCCGCCACACCTTCCCGTTCTTCGGCACAGTCGCACACATGTTTGACGAATTGCCCGCGCGACTCCGGGTTAAGAGTTCGGACAAGTTCCACAAATTTGCCGACGAAATGCATGCGGTCTCCCTGGCTGCATACTTCCTGGAGGTGGGTCATGAAAAAACCGACTGCATTTCCGAAAATCTCCCCGGTGTCCGCGAAACCCCCGCTGATTGAGTCGTTTATTTGCTTGGCCAGGGTCTCCGGACCGAGCTTTCCCTCCTCAGTGTACCGCAGTAACGGCCTGGTCGGCATTCCGCTTGACAACCTGTGGACAAATCGCTCCCAGAGGTCGGCGGAATGTGCATCGGTCATCGCCTTGTCCTGTGCCTGCAGTTCGTTCTCTTCCGTGGCGGAGAAAGAGCCGTAGTCGATCCTTTCCAGGCGGAGGCGGCGCACCCCTCCATCGGCCAGAATCCTCTCTAATCCGCCTTTCTCCCGGATACACTCGCGATCCAGGTTCATGATTTCATGGAAGACGCCCAGCTCTTCCTCGTCCAGGCCCTTTTCGAAGGTGATGGTTGCGACTCCGCGATGAAACAGTTTTTCGGCAAAGGTCCGGAGAACCCGATTGGAGGGATCCAGGCAGCTTTTGCCCGCGAAAAGGGCATTCCGGGTGACGATCACGCTGAACTCGTCGCGGGATGCAAGAACCCGGTCGAGTGCCGACACTACCCTTTCTCTGGCGGTTTTTATCATGGGGTGATGTGGGGGATATGCGGATGCGTTTTTGTGGAATACGTTCAGCTCGTGGAAAAAACTCGACAGGAGTGTTACATCAGGGGCCGTTGCTGATTTTTGATCATGGTCAATGTGCAAGGCGAACTCCCATGCAGGGGCATGCAGGTCTTCATCGAAAACCGGGTACCGCACGAATTTGAGAATAGTTGCACGGTCTGCAGGCACCGGACAAAACGCTTGATAGATACAGGCACACCTCGGGTCCGTGCTAAGTCCGGGGCAAACCGAGGCGCATGATACAACAATTGAAGTAATAAATCACCAAGTGATTTGCCTTTCTAATTTCCTGAATCAAACTGAAGCCTTTGTGCCGCAAGACGGTTCCGCGGCATTTTTTTGCCTTGAAAAAAAAGCCCGCAGGTGCTACAAGTGCACAGGTTTTCTGAGTTTTCAGCCACTTTCAGTGGCTGGGTGGAAAACCGGTTAGAAGGAAAATACGGGGGGTGTGTAATGAGTGTTGCCGACACACTGTCGTTCGCCAAAACTATGAAACCTGTGACCAGGGTCAAGGTGCTGTTTTTCATCGTCTTTGCCGGTTTTCTGCTGCTCACCTTCATCTGGGCGAATCTGCTCAATGAAGTTAGGGGAGGCGGGAAAAACTATGGAAAAATCGGGAAACTGAGAGATTTGTTGGAGACCGCTCTGCTCGTGGATGCCGACGTACGCCAGGTACGGGTCGAAGAGCTCAGTCCGGCAGGCGGGACGGGCGAGGAACGGATGCGTCGGATTCTGGCCCTGAAAAGTGAGATTAATTCCGGGTTCGCCGATATCGTGAAACAGTCCGATAAGGAACAGTTGAAAACGCTGGTACTGGACACCCAGGCAATGTGGAACGAATACGCACGCTCGTTGTCCAGTGAATCCATTACCGCCATACAGAGGGATGACAGGGGCGGAGCGGGAGCTTTGCCCACGGACGCCGGGGAATTGCGGTATCGCAATCTGTCCGCACAGACCGCCGAGATGATCCAGGCACTGAGAACCGAAATCGAGGGCCTGGATAGGAGCATTAACGGTATTGTCACTGGTAAGATCGTAACTGCGCTTATTTCATCAGCTGTGATCATCCTGGTAGTTCTTTTTTTCGTCTGGAGCATCCTGGCAGGTATGAAAAACGCCCTTGTCAGGCAGACCGAATATGCCCGGGCCCTTGCCGATGGTGATCTTACGGGGAATCTCGGGATCGAAACGAATGGCGGAACGGGAGAACTTGGTGAATCCCTGGACGCCATTTCTGACAATTTCCGCTCCGTGTTGCAAAAAAACAGGAGCGCCCTTAAAGAACTGACACGAATTTCGCGCACCATTACCGAAATATCCGGCAGGGTCGTTCAGGCGTCGGAGACCAAGGAGAAGAGGGTCGGAGAGACTTCCTCCGCGATTATGGAGATCAATGCTTCCGTCAAAGGGGTGGCGCAGGGTGTCGACAGCCTGTCTCTTTCAGCTTCCGAGAACTCCTCATCGATCCTTGAAATGGCAGCCAGTGTCGAAGAAGTTGCTCTGAACGTGGAGAACCTTGCACGGACAGTCGACGATGTCAGTTCATCGATCGTTGAAATGACTGCTGCGATCAAGCAGATAGGAAACAGCGTCAACAGTCTGATTGATGCCTCATCGGTTACGGCATCCTCAGTCATGGAGATGGATTCCGCCATACGCCAGGTCGAGAAGAATGCTACGGATACCTCGAAAATTTCCGAAGAAGTAATGCATGATGCCGAAACGGGCAGAGTTTCGGTGGAAGCTACCATCAGGGGGATGCACGAAATAAGAAGGGCTTCCGGCATTACCTCTGAGGTCATAGTCACCTTGTCCGAAAGGGCTAACGATATCGGCACCATCCTGTCGGTTATCGATGAAGTGGCGGAACAGACAAACCTGCTTGCTTTGAACGCAGCCATCATTGCGGCCCAGGCGGGTGAACAGGGGAAAGGCTTTGCGGTAGTGGCTGATGAGATAAAGGAACTTGCTGATCGCACCAGCAGCTCCACCCGTGAAATTGCATTGCTGATCAAAGGGGTCCAGGAAGAGACCAGACGGGCGGTTGAGGCGATCAACCAGGCGGAAAAAAGCATTGCGGACGGTGAACGGTTGTCCCAGAAATCCGGAGATGCGCTCAACAAGATCGTCGAGGGTGTTAAAAGGGCGACCGAGCAGATAGGTGAGATAGCCAATGCGTCGGTCGAGCAGGCGAAGGGCAGCCAGATGATCCGGGACGCAGTGGAACAGGTTACCGACATGATAATGCAGATATCCAGCGCCACCCAGGAACAGGGCAAAGGGAGCGATCTTATAATTACCGCAGTTGAGCGAATGAAAGTCCTCACCGGACAGGTACGGTCTTCAACCCGTGAACAGAGCAAGGTGGGGACCCTCATTGCCCAGTCGACCGAAAATATCACCGGCATGATCCAACAGATAAAGCGTGCCTGTGATGAGCAGGCAAAGGGTAGCGAACAGATTGTTTACGCCATGGAGGGCATTCAAAGGTCTACCGGTGAGAACATCGAATCGGTGGGTGTGCTGGATGAAGCTTTCGCCGGGCTTTCCCGCCAGATAGAAACGCTTGACAAAGAAGTGCGGAGGTTCAGGATTGATGCATAAGCAGGGTAAGGCAACGGGCAGGATTTCAAAGACGTTCGGCAAACTCGCGGAGAAGGGCGAAAAGGCCCTGGTCACGTTCATTACGGCCGGTGACCCCGACTTGGAGACAACTGCCGACATGATACTGGAACTCGAAAAAGCCGGTTCCGACATAATAGAATTGGGCATGCCTTTTTCGGACCCGATGGCTGACGGACCGACCATCCAGCTTTCGTCGGAACGAGCGCTGGCGGCCGGGGCGACATTGCCGCGCATTCTGGATATGGTGAAATCCGTCAGGCAGAGGTCCGACATACCCATAATCCTCATGGGTTATTACAATCCGATTTTTCTTTACGGTACCGAACGATTTGCCGAGGATGCCGTTGCCGCCGGGGTCGATGGTGTCCTTATGGTTGACCTTCCGCCAGAGGAATGCGAAGCCGAAGGCCTTATGAAGGCCGCAGGGACCAGCGGGCTGGATGTCATTTTCCTGTTGGCTCCCACCTCCGGCGATGGGAGAATTGAAAAGGTGCTTAAGCTGGGGCACGGTTTCCTTTACTACGTATCCGTGACCGGTGTCACCGGAGCGAGAAAGGACGTGTCCGCCTCACTATCTGAGGAGGTACGGAAGATAAGGGATAGAAGTTCTATCCCGGTAGTTGTCGGTTTCGGCATCTCGGACCCGTCCCAGGCCGCAAAGGTTGCGGCCTTTGCGGACGGCGTAGTAGTAGGGAGCGCCTTGGTAAAGCATTTTGAACAGTACAGGGGCAGTGAACTGAAAAAAAAGGTCGGCGAGTTTGTCTCGTCACTGAAGGCAGGAATGCTGTCCGCAAGGGCACAAAAGAACTAGGGGTTAATTATATGAGCTGGTTCAAGAGGGAAAAGAAGCCCATCGGTCTGAAAGAAGAGAAGAAGGTCCGGGTTCCCGAGGGGCTCTGGACCAAATGCCAGAGTTGCGGCGAAGTTATCTATTCAAAAGAAATCGAGAAAAATTTCTATGTATGTCCGAAATGCGACCATCATTTCCGTATCAACGCCAAAAAGCGCATTTCCCTGATTCTGGACGAGGATACTTTTGTCGAACATGACGCAAACATGCAGTCGGTGGACTTTCTCGACTTCAGGGATTCCAAGAGCTATCAGGAAAGGATCGAAGCCGCCGTTGCCAAAGGAAACGGGAAAGAGGCCGTCATCTGCTGTGAAGGCAGGATCGATGGTATTCCCGTTCATCTTGCAGTCCTTGAATTTTCCTTCATGGGCGGAAGTATGGGTAGTGTCGTCGGGGAAAAAATAACGAGGCTTATAGAGCGGGCCATAGAAAGGCGCACACCGGTCGTCATCGTTTCTTCGTCCGGCGGCGCAAGAATGCAGGAGAGTATCATCTCTCTCATGCAGATGGCGAAGACTTCCGCTGCCCTTGCGCGCCTGCGCGAACATGGGCTTCCATACATATCGGTCCTGACCGATCCCACCACCGGAGGGGTCACGGCGAGTTTTGCCATGCTGGGGGATGTCAACGTGGCCGAACCGAAAGCTCTGATCGGTTTCGCCGGACCAAGGGTTATCGAGCAGACGATCAGACAGAAACTTCCGGAGGGATTCCAGCGGGCCGAATATCTTGTGGAACACGGCATGGTCGATATCATAGTCCACCGGAAGGAAATGAAGCAGAAACTTGCCCAGCTTCTGAAGATGTTGTATCACTGAGTCGCATCGGACATGACATATCTGGAGATAGTGACATATCTGTACGGCCTCGGCCGTTTCGGAATAAGGCCGGGTCTCTCCAACATTAAATCCCTCCTGAGTAACTTATCAGACCCGCAGGACGCTCTGCAGGTCATTCACGTGGCCGGGACCAACGGCAAAGGGTCTACCGCTTCCTTCATTTCCTCTATACTGGCTGCGGGCGGCTGCAAAGTCGGTCTGTTCACCTCGCCTCACCTGGTGAGTTTCACGGAACGGATACGCATAAATGGTATTGAAATAAGCGAAAAAGAAGTCGTTACCGTTGCCGGGAGGGTCATGTCGGCCGCTCTTGCCGGGACGACTTTTTTCGAGATGGTTACGGCAATGGCATTACTTCATTTTGCCGAACAGGGAACAGACGCAGTAGTCCTTGAGACCGGCATGGGAGGCCGCCTCGATGCAACGAATGCCACGCCGAAACTACTGTCGGTCATCACTCCCGTTGCGCTGGACCACTGCGAATATCTCGGAGAAACAATCACCCGAATTGCATACGAGAAAGCGGGCATCATACATCCTGGCAAACCGACGGTGGTTTCCTCCCAACCGCAGGAGGCCCTGGAGGTGATCGAAGAGGCATGTACGGAGATGGGCTCCCCCCTGTATTCCTTCGGCACGCATTTTTCGGCTACCTGGGAAGGCGGGCTCACCTATCATGGCCTGGAGTGGAACCTGAACGGTTTGAAGCCGGGAATCCCCGGCAGGTACCAGGCGGCCAATGCGGCGACAGCGCTTTGTGCAGCCGAATTACTCGCACTTCAGGGTTTCCCCCTTGATCAAACTGTTGCAAGAGCCGGCCTGGAACGGGCTTTCTGGCCCGGGAGAATGGAAATGATCGGCGCTTCGCCGCGAATCCTCCTTGATGGAGCCCACAATCCCGCAGGGGCTGCGGCCCTGGCAGAAGCCCTTTCGGATATCCCCAGGAAAAGGCTCATCTTGATCGTGGGGGTAATGTCGAACAAGGATGTGGACGGTATTCTGAGCTCGCTTCTGCCCCTCGCGCATCAGGTGCTGGCGGTCACGCCAGCCATGCCGCTGGCTTTTTCTTCCGCGGACCTTGCCGACAGCTGTATTGCCGCGGGAGGCCGAGCAGTCGACGCGGGGACAGTTGCCGGCGGCCTCGAAATCGCCTTCCGCGAGGCGAACACCGAAGATCTCATACTTGTCTGCGGTTCACTCTTCACTGTCGGTGAAGCCAGAGCTATCCTTTTATCCAAAAAATTCGAACCTTGCAGAGGATGACCGCCGGAATTTCATGAAAAAATACCTTACGACAATATTTCCAGCCGTAATTTCCCTGTCTGTGGCGATGACGGCAGTGGCCGGGGCGGAAGAGGCTTCCCACCCGGGTGCGCTCAAAATCAATGCTGACACCCTGACCTACCAGAAATCCGACGATACTTACCGGGCTCTGGGGAATGTTCACCTGGAATGGGACGGCATGAAGCTGGTCGCCGACAGTGCCTTGTTGCGGCAGGCTGACAATACCGCGGAAGCCGAGGGCAGGGTCGTAGTAACCAGTGACAGCGACAGATTGCTTGCCGACAAACTGACTCTTGATCTTGAAAATGAGACGGGTGAAATTGAAAACGGATACCTTTTCATGCAAAAGGGTAATTTCCATCTCCGTGGCAAAAAGATGGAAAAGGTGGGGGATGAGGATTACCATCTCGAGAAAGGAACATTTACCCTGTGTGACGGTGATCTCCCGAGCTGGAAGTTTTCGGCGAGCAGTGTGGATGTGACCCTTGGTGAATATGCTACGGCAAGAAATGCCCTGTTCTACATAAGAGATATTCCCGTCTTCTATTTTCCTTATGTCGTTTTCCCTCTGAGAAAGGAACGCCAGTCCGGATTCCTGCTTCCGAAAGCCGGCACCACCACAAAAAAGGGTTTTACGATCAATATCCCCTATTACTGGGCTATTTCACCCAGTCAGGACTTGACCTTTTATCTGGATGTCATGAGCAAAAGGGGCGTGGGAACAGGAGTCGATTACCGCTATATCCGAAAATCAGGAAGTAGCGGAGGTTTCTACGGTTTTCAGATTTACGACACCGAAACAAAAAGTCTGCGCGGTGAAATTTACCAGAAACACCAGGAGGAATTTTCGCCGACACTCTTTTTCAGGTCGGATATCGGTTACGTTTCGGACCGGGACTATTTACAGGACTATGCGGAAGCGTTCGGAGAGTATAACCGCAAGAGCATTGACAGTTATGTGTTCCTGACAAAGCACTGGCAGCGGTTTATGTTGACCCCGGAACTGCGCTACACCCAGGATATGGAATCTTCCTCAAACGTGACTACTCTCCAGAAATTGCCGATCATTACTTTCACTGGCATAAAGCAGAAAATAGGACAATCTCCCCTATATTTTGCACTGGACTCGAATTTTATCAACTTTTACAGGGAATCCGGCCCCC
>DATEVI010000424.1:0-6597 GCA_035281865.1 Geobacteraceae bacterium
ATGAGGGGCCTCAGGCTTGCCTGGCATGCCCTGGAAGCCCAGGCGGAACAGAAATTCAAGGATCGTGCAACGGACGTACTGCACCGCATAGGACGGCTGGACATGCCGGAAATGGTGCGGCTGACGAAGGGGTAAAAAAGGTTGGAAGGCTGAAGGTTAATCACCTGAATAGTTTTGTAAATATTGAAAAAAGGAGCGGAAAAATGGCAAAGGAATCATCCATCGCACCGAAGGAAAGAGTGAACATCGTCTATCGACCGGCTACCGATGATGCAAAGGAGGAAGTAGAACTGCCGTTGAAGATGCTGGTCATGGGAGATTTTACAGGAAGTCCGGATGACCGGCCGGTGGAAAAACGTGAACCGGTGAACGTGGACAAGGACAACTTCAACGAGGTCCTGAAGGCCCAGAACATTACCGTGAACTTCAGCGTTCCCAACCGGCTGGCCGCCGATCCAGGCGAAGAACTGAACGTCGGTCTCCGGGTGCAGACGATGAAGGATTTCGGTCCCGAGGCGATCGTGGAACAGGTGCCGGAACTGAAGCGGCTGTTGGAACTGCGAGAAGCCCTTCGGTCGCTCAAGGGACCGCTGTCTAACGTCCCCGAATTCCGGAAAAAGATACAGGAACTTATCAAAGACGACAATGCCCGGCAGAGGTTGCTGGCCGAAATCGGACTGGAAAGTTAAGGAGGTATATATGAGCACTGAACAGCAAAATACGCTGACAAGTACGGAATCGGCGGTTGTGCAGGAATCTTTGCTGGAAGAGATTGTCCAGGCGACAAGGCTCAAACCGGCTGACGAGGCCTACTCCATTACCAGGAAAGGCGTCGAGGCGCTGATCTCCCAGCTCCTGGAACCGGGGAAGGAAATGGTTAAGGTCTCCAAGGCGGGCCTTGACGACATGATCGCTGAGATCGACCGGAAACTGAGCAGGCAGGTGGACGAGATACTCCATAACCAGGACTTTCAGAAGCTGGAATCGGCCTGGCGTTCCCTCAACTTCCTCGTGGACCGGACCGACTTCCGGGAAAACATCAAGATCGAGATGCTCCATGTCACGAAGGACGAACTCCTGGAAGATTTCGAAGACGCCGCCGAGATAGTCAAGTCGGGGCTTTACAAGACCGTTTACACCAGCGAGTACGGCCAGTTCGGCGGCAAACCCTATGCCTGCCTGATCGGCAACTACGAATTCGACGCCGGCCCTCAGGACATGCGGCTTCTTCAGCACACTGCGGCCGTGGCCGCCATGTCGCACACGCCGTTCATAGCCGCCACGGCGCCGGATTTCTTCGGCATAGAGAACTATACCACTCTGCCCAACCTCAAGGACATCAAATCTATCCTTGAGGGGCCGCAGTACATCAAGTGGCAGTCGTTCAGGGAAACCGAGGACGCCCGTTACGTTGGTCTAGCCCTTCCCCGCTTCCTTCTCAGACTTCCCTACGGTCCTGAGACCCAGCCGGTTAAGAACTTCAATTACCAGGAAGATGTTACCTCCAGCCACGAGCTTTACAACTGGGGCAACGCCGCCTTCGCCTTCGCCACCCGCATCTGCGACAGCTTCGCCAAATACCGCTGGTGCGCAAACATCATCGGCCCGCAGGGTGGCGGAGCCGTGGAGGACCTGCCGCTGCATCAGTACGAGGCCATGGGCGCCATCCAGACCAAGATACCTACCGAGGTCCTCATTTCCGAGAGAAGGGAGTTCGAACTGGCCGAAGAAGGCTTCATTGCCCTCACCATGCGCAAGGGGAGCGACAACGCCGCCTTCTTCTCCGCAAACTCGGTCCAGAAGCCGAAATACTTCGGCATCAGCAAGGAGGGTAAAGAGGCGGAACTCAACTACAAGCTCGGCCTGCAGCTCCCTTACATGTTCATCGTCAGCCGCCTGGCCCACTACCTGAAGGTGATCCAGCGGGAAAACATCGGCACATGGAAGGAGCGCGGTGACCTGGAACTCGAACTGAATAACTGGATCCGCCAGTACGTCTCCGACATGGACAACCCCATGCCCGGCGTCAGAAGCCGCAGGCCCCTGCGCCAAGCGCAAATCGGCGTCGAGGAAGTGTCGGGCGAACCGGGCTGGTACCGGGTCTCACTGAAGGTGAGGCCGCACTTCAAATACATGGGGGCATATTTCACGCTGTCTCTGGTGGGCAAGCTGGACAAGGAGGTAAGCGCGGCCTGAGGCATACCTTAACAGTTTTTCAAGGCACCTTGAACAATATTCAAGGCCCTTTTTACCAACAAAAGGAGGATACACCCAATGGCAATGCCAGCACACGTCACCCTCACAGGTGAAAAACAAGGCAAGATCGATGGTTCCTGCGAAATGCAGGGACGCGAGAACACCATCCTCGTTTACGGGATGAGTCACGATGTAAGCATTCCCCGCAGCCCACATGACGGGCTCGCCACCGGCAAGCGAGTTCACGGTCCCCTCACAATCACCAAGGAGTATGACAAAAGCTCACCGAAGCTCTATCAGGCCCTTTGCACCGGCGAACATTTGAAGGACGTCACCGTCAAATGGTACCGTATCACCAAACAGGGAACCGAAGAGCACTATTTCACCCACAAGCTGGAAGACGCCATCGTCGTCAGCATCAGTCCGTCCATGCCGGTAACGCTCCTGGCGTCAAACGAGCCGTACCGTCACATGGAAGAGGTTTCCTTCACCTACAAGAAGATCAAGTGGACGTGGGAGCCTAACGGAATCGAATCCGAAGACTCATGGACAGTGCCTAAGTAAGCGGCAATATGATCTCGCGCATGCCCTCCCCGGCAACGGGGAGGGAGCATTTGCTTTATAATTTCCGTCATTTCGAGCGCAGAGGAAGACCGTGATTATCACGAAGTCCTCCTCAAGCGGATTGTCCTAAGACTGTAGTCAGGCAGGCCCCTTTGGCCTATCAGCCATAACACCTGCTTTCAAGAGGTCCGATTCCAAATGCATGAAGAACGATTGTCTGAACGAATCCGCTCGCAGGAGCGGGAACCCATGCGGCGCGGTGGCGAAAACCGCAAACGTTGCATCGATTCGATCCTCGATCACCTGCAACGGATTCTCAACACCCGACAGGGAAATGTCCCTATTGCCGACGATTACGGGGTTCCCGATTTTCTCAATTTTCTCCAGTCATACCCGGATTCGGTGCACCAGATAGAAGATAGCATCCGCAACGCCATCGACAGCTATGAGCCCAGGCTTTCCGGGACAAGTGTAACGTTCATTCCTCGGGATGACGACGACCTGACACTGCGCTTTCAGATCATCGCCTGTCTGGCAACGGAAGGGGACCGGCAGGTACTTCTTGAGACAGTGGTGGACGCGGATGGCAGGGTACGCGTTCGAAGCTAATTCCGGCTTTTCCTAAACAGGATAAAAAGGTTTGACAAGGAAATTGTATCAAATGGAATTGAGTCAACTTAAGGAACTCGCGGCGCAGTTCGCTGATGCCAATCCGGCACTGGCGCCGCTTCTTAACGGTCCAATGACCGATCCGGATGTTGAGCGTCTTCTGGATGCCGTGGCATTCCAGAACGGCTTGCTTGACCGGAAACTCGGGGTCGAATTTCCCGAACTAGTCCGTAATCTGGTGCATCTCATCCTCCCACACTATCTGCGACCGATTCCGGCAACCACCATCATCGGCTTCATCCCAAAACCAACTCAGGGACAATCCATACTCATTCCCGTCGGGACGCAGCTCGCCTCCGCACCGGTGGACGGCACCTCCTGCCGGTTCGCGACCACCTGCGACCTGGAAATTCATCCGCTGGAACTGACGGACACTGCAATCACACAAACGTCGGGCCGTGCCGCCGAGATACGGCTTTCGTTCACGCTTCGCAACCTTTCCCTCTCCCAATGGCGGCCCCGAAGCCTTCGTCTGTTCCTCGCCCGAGATCGTGTCTCCGCCACCGAATTGTATCAGCTCCTTCGCCTGCATGTTAAACGGATAGTCATCACTCCTTCCGATGGCGGCGCAAGCCTAACGCTGCCGCCCGGATGCCTGAAGCCGGCCGGCTTCGATGAACACGAGGGACTGTTCTCCTACCCTTGCCACGCGTTCACGGGTTACCGTCTGCTTCAGGAATACTTCACATTTCCAGAGAAGTTTCTGTTTTTCGAGCTTGCCGGCTGGGAGCGCTGGACGCACCGGGGCGACGGCAGGCAATTCACCGTAAGCTTCGAACTGGACGGCCTTCCAACCGGACCGCCGAGAATCGGGCACGGCAGTTTTGTCCTGCACGCCGTTCCTGCCGTCAACCTTTTTTCCCATGATGCCGATCCGGTCTATATCGATCACCGTGCTAGCCGTTATCTTCTCCGACCTTCCGGACCGAACCCGTCCCATCACCAGATTTTCTCCGTTGACAGGGTAACTGGATTTTCGCGTGATACTGGCCGGGAGCGGAGTTATGCGGCGTTCGAACTATTCAGTACCGACAGTACTGAAGAGCCGGTTTACCATGCGAGTCTGGAAAAATCTCCGGTGCGCGACGGTTTCGATGTCCATCTCAGCGTTGCGTTCCCCGGGCTGTCCTTCCCTGAAAGGGAGACTCTGTCATTTGAGCTTACATGCACGAACGGGACTCTCCCCCAAAATCTGCGTATCGGGGATATTTGTATACCGTCCTCGGGTATCCCCGAATCCGTCTCCTTCAGCAACATCACCCCGGTAAATCCCGGCGTTTCCCCACCCATGGGGCCCGATTTGTTGTGGCGGCTCACGTGTCACCTGTATCTGAACCATGCGTCGTTGGCGTGCGCAGAAAACCTGCGGGCACTGCTCCAACTGTATGTGTTCCATGAAAACTCCTCCGGCGGCCCGGCCACGGCCAACCTGAAGCGGCTTTCAGGAATCGAGGGGGTTTCAGTGGTACCGGGTGAATCCGTGGTATCGGGTGTATCCATAAGGGGAAGCGATATTCATCTGAAAATGCGCCAGGACCATTTCGCCGGACCGGGTGATCTGTACCTGTTCGGATGCGTCCTTGACCATTTCCTGGCGAGATATGCTTCGATAAATTGTTTCACCAGGCTGATAATGGAGGACATATTGAGAGGGGGGAGCCGGCAGTGGCCCATACGACAGGAGTGACAACCGCTGCCGTGATGAACGAGCTTTTGACTTGTGGGCGTGAATTCTCCTTCGTCCAGGTCATGCGCCTTGCCCGGAGATTTCTTGACCCCCGCGGAGAGGAAGGACTTCCCGAGATCCCATGGCAGGACAGGGTCCACATTCGGCCAGATCTCTCCCTGGCATTTCCGGCGTCCGATGTGGCCCGGCTCGAGCGGGACGAGTCCAAACTCCGGGTCACAGCTACTTTCCTTGGCTTGTACGGCCCCGCCTCTCCCCTGCCCAACTTCTTTTCGGAAGATCTCATGGACGAGGCTTCAAGCGACGAATCGGTATTCCGAGATTTTGTCGACATCATCCACCAGCGGCTTTATCACCTCTATTTCCAGTGCTGGAGCAAATATCGTCTCCTGGTCCGCGTGGTGGAAGAGAAAAGCCCGATTGACAGGGAGAGACTCTTTTGCCTCATCGGCCTTGGCGAGAAGGAACTGGTTTCCAGTGTGCCGGAATCCCTCTCTCTGCTCCGTTACACAGGCCTTTTGACCCAGTTCCCCCGTTCGCCCCTTGGCTTGCGAACCATGCTGCGGGACGCCCTGAAGATGAAGGGGATCAAAATAATCCAGAACGTAAAACGCATGGTGCCGATTCCTACCGACCAGCGGATGCGGATGGGTGTTTCGGGCTGCCAGCTGGGGGTAGATGCTGTTGTTGGCAGCGAAATAGCCGACCTGATGGGAAAATTCCGCATCCGGATCGGCCCGCTCAGTTGGGAGGAGTACGACACCCTGCTGCCGGACACCATCCGACACGAAAAACTCGCAAGATACGTAGAGTTTTACCTGACCGATCCTCTCGACTTCGATCTGGAGCTCATTCTCGCGGCGGGCGAGGCGAAACCTATCCGTCTCGGAGACCCCAAGGCTAGGCTCGGTTTGAACATGTGGTGTTTCTCCGGGGGCACCCTTGGCGAAATGAGCGCCGTATTCCCGGTTTCAGCGTCCCTGGCCAAAAAACCTTCGCCGACCGTTTCAGAACCGACATCTAATTGTCCGCCCCCGATAGAACCAGGCCGCAGTCTTGTCGATTACTACCATGAGGAGCGGGCCCGTCTGGGTGAATTGGCTCTTCAATTCGCAGATGCCCACCCAAACCTTGCCCCAATGGTGAGCGGACCCATGGCCGATCCCGGCGTGGAAAGGCTTCTGGAAGGAACGGCGTTTTTTAATGCCCTGCTGCAGCGAAAGCTTGATGATGACATTCCGGAGTTCATACACGATGTCATTGAAGCCATGCAACCCGAGCATCTGCGGCCGATTCCGGCGGCTTCAATCGTAGCGTTTACGCCGAAGGAGGGACTTAAACAGACGCAGTTGATTCCCGCCGGGGCGGAAGTCGTTTCTATTCCGGTAGAGGGTATCAAATGCAGGTTCAGGACCTGTTTTGACGTGGCCATGCATCCTCTGACGCTGTTGAGTTCTTCATATTCCCAACCATCCGGCAAG
>DATEVI010000425.1:0-4059 GCA_035281865.1 Geobacteraceae bacterium
ATAATCGCGGAAAACCTGCTGATCTTCAAGAGAAACAGGGCGATGACGAGCTTCATACTACATTTCGTTTCAGTTCCTTCAGGGAATAGAAAGTGCCGCGCCAGCAAATTCCCCCGCGCAGCAGGTTAAGGACTGCGGTGCGCAGGATGATCCAGGACAAGAACAGAGAACTTGGGGCAAAGCCAATGGCATTCCGGGACCGGGAACCGTGAAAGCGGGCGCAATCGGCCACGAGTAGTATCTGCAACACGATCACCATGCAGTAGATCGCCCTGACCGCCCCGTCCAGCACGAAGACGGCGATGTAGGGAAACACGCTGCCGAGCAACAGGAAGATCACAGCCGGCAGGACAAGGGAAAGCCGATAGTCGCATCCCGCGAAGGCATTCTTTTCCAGTCCATGGACAGCTTCTCTCGCAGACGCATACCATTCGACTCCGAGAAAATCCGGACCATAGGCCACATCGGACCGGCAGCCATGTTTTTTCAGAATTTTACCCAACTTCATATCGTCGTCCGGCCGCAGCCGTATTGTTTCATGGCCGCCGACCGCCCGGTAGGCCTCGGAACGGACCAGGTTGAAGGCCCCGATGCCGATGTGACAACGGCTTCCGGGGTCCCTGGCTTTCCAGGGGCGGGCAAACAACGAAAAATAAAAGATAAAAGACAGCCCGAACATAGGAAGGAAGGTACCCGGCATGGTCATCCGCGGTGTCACCGCCAGATGATCGAGACGGTTCTCCTGCAGGTAACGCACGGCCCGGGATAGAACTGTCGGCTCCATGACGATATCAGCATCGGAAAACAGCAGCAGATCGCCCGTCGCTCTGCCGCTGCCGCTCCAGAGAGCATGGTTCTTTCCGAGCCAGCCGTCGGGGAGGTCTGTTATGTGGATTACTTTGAGGGGGAGAGCCGTGGCGGCAATCCGGTCAACAATGGCGCCGGTACCATCTGACGACCGGTCATCCACCACGATCACCTCCATATTCGGGTAGTCAAGACCAAGAATAGAATGGAGTGCCTCATGAATGTTGCGTTCCTCGTTGCGGGCGGCAACGATGATGGAAACCTTCGGCGCCTCCGACGGAGGAATCGAAAGAACTTCACGAAGCGCGCGAACAGCCCGGTTTCCGGTGGTAATATCCAGCGCGATCACTGTGTAAAGTCCGGCAGTAATCACCGCCGGCCAGAAGAATAACGTCATGAATTTAGATTCCTTAAGATTGCAAACGTTCTAATATGCCTATAATTGAAGTAAGGTGAATTGAGAACGCATCACGAATGGTAAGGAGAAATGACCATGCCCACAAACACCATACGACTTCAACGAATACTCCGCGCCAAGCCAGAGCGAATTTATCGGGCATTCCTCGATGCCGACGCAATGGCCAAATGGCTTCCGCCGAACGGCTTCACCGGGAAGGTCCACCATATGGATGCCCAGGTTGGCGGTACCTACAAGATGTCTTTCACCAACTTTACCACAGGTCATAGCCACTTTTTCGGCGGGGAGTTCCTTGAACTGGTGCCTTACGAGCGCATTCGCTACACGGACAGGTTCGACGACCCGAACCTGCCGGGAGAAATGCATACGACGGTATCCTTGAAACAAGTGTTCTGCGGGACCGAGCTGATAATAGTGCAAGAAGGACTACCCGACGCCATTCCAACCGAGGCTTGCTATCTCGGCTGGCAAGAATCGATTGCGCTACTTGCGAAACTCGTCGAGGCAGAGATTCCAGGGTAATGGGAAAATCAATGGGGGTCGCGTCACCAATCAAATGTGATGTTTGGAGACGCCACCCCATCCCTTTCCGTACAGCCTTCTCTTGGATTGCCGAATGTCAATAAGTCAATCCTGCCCCTGTGATTCCCTGTGATTCCCTCTTGTTCAAATAGAAAGGAGCGACCCCTTTGTCTTCTCCGGCTGTATAAACAGAACCAGTCAAGCCACTTGGATGGACGTCCTTTTCTTTTCATCTATTTCAAGAGTTAGCTAAATAGACAAGGACGTCCCGCGAGATTCTCCCTTATTCTGCGTGGAGACCGCTACTCCCCGGGGGCGCGGTAGGCAGCGGATAGTTGTCTACCCTTTTCGGCCGCTTGGTCGACTTCTTCGGGAGTGATCAGCGGCATGCAGGTGGCTTTGATCTTACCGCTGGCGTTGGCCAGCAAAGAGCAGGTGACCGCGCTGACATTGTCAGGCAAGTCAACAATGATGTAAACATCTGTTTCGCCAAAAGCAAAATACATCGCTTCTATGTTACCTCCCAGGGCTTCTATAGCTTTCACTGATGCTTTTACTCGTCCGGAACCGCCCTCTTTAAGAAGTCCTGCCACTCCTTCGCCAACATAGGATGCCTGAATTAGATATTTGGGCATTTGATACCTCCTGTTATGTCTTTGTTTATTCCGCTCATTCCAACACCGCTCGTCAGTGTATTGCCCTCAGCAGGCTGTTAGACAATCATGGGCATCACCTCACTTGTGAATTTTACCGCCCGTTACCCCGGACACAAGACAGCATTTGCGCAGGCTTGACATTTTCATTGCGGAAATTCGGGCAGGGGCGGGCGGGACCGGAATTTCCATGACTCCGGAATGCAGCCTCTCGGTCAAGAAATTGCATTGCAGTTGAAAGACGCACTTTTTCGCAACACACCAGGAGGCTTTTCATGAGATTCTTTTTCTGCCTTGCAATCACCAGCCTTGTTTTTTTGCCCCATCCCTGCAGTGCCGGAATTTTCGACGATTTATTCAATAAAGTTCTTCCCTCCATGCAGCAGCAGGGTTACTTCGACGACAACACCATTGTAAAAGGTCTCAAGGAAGCCCTGGCCACAGGTACGGAAAAGGCAGTGACGGAGGTGGCCAGACCGGACGGCTACTTCGGCAACCCGCTCATCAGGATCCTTTTACCGGAGAAATTCCAGAAAGCTGCCGACCTCCTCGGGACCATAGGCTACCAGAAACAGGTCGATGAATTCGTCCTCAGCATGAACAGGGCAGCGGAACGGGCGGCACCCAGCGCGGCCCGTTTCTTTGGCGACGCCATACGAAACATGACAATAGAAGATGCCAGGGGCATTTTGAGCGGTGGAGACACTGCCGCGACCCGGTTTCTTGAAAAGCGGACCAGATCGCAATTGATCGACGCTTTCAGGCCGATAGTGGCCGAAAAAATGAACCAGGTGGGAACCGTGCGATCCTACAAGGAATTGATCGGAAAGTACGACACCGTCCCGCTGGCGTCGTTGGTGGGAATGCCGTCACTGGATCTTGACAGTTACGTGACCAATAAGGCTCTGGACGGCCTGTTCACCATGGTGGGGGCAGAAGAGAAAAAAATCAGGACAAATCCGGCAGCCCGGACTACGGAACTGCTGAGGAAAGTTTTTGGTGGCAGATGAGCGATGCGCTCCAGGAGAATACATGAACGGCCAGAACAGAAAAGATATCCATCCCGGGCTTCCGGTGGCGATCATCCTGAAAAAAAGACTAGCGCTCCGGAAAGCTTACGTGAATCGATGGGGTCGGGATTGCAAGATTGCAAGTTGAATGGATGAAGTTGCAAAGTTGCAATCCTGACCCCACTGCCCCTTCCACTGCCCCTCTCTGACCCCACTGCCCCTTTTCGACGAAGGGTCTGCAGATGAATACCTGGGAACATTGGTGTTGGATTTCGCATAGGGCATTATGCACTTATTAGCCAATATTTCCATGCGTTTTCCCATGCAAAAAGACCTTAAACTAGTGCCATTCCAGCCTGTCCCCTTTTTTTTATTCCCGATTACTCCTCATTTTTTGATTTGAGTCATAACAATCAACACGAAACTTCTTTATTCTGTCACCATCAAAGACAGGAGGTGCGAGCGATGACCCCAGGACAAGGATTGGCGATAAAAGAGAAAGATCGGCCGCAACAGGATGTGCCGGAACAGGGTTATGGTTCCCGCACAACGGGAGAACAGGCAAACGAGGTTGCTGCATTTCGTCAGTTCCCTTCGCGGCTTTTCGTTGAAACGACGACCCGCTGCAACTTGAAGTGCAGCATGTGTG
>DATEVI010000426.1:0-4437 GCA_035281865.1 Geobacteraceae bacterium
GATATGCTTCGCTGATAACATTTTATCTTTTGCAATAAAGACTGAATTATGTGCTGCTGCTTTATATCATTTTGCAGACTGGAACGCAACCCGGCCTTTTCGGACCGGCCTTTCGGATACATGCCCGGAAAAAAAATGTCCGTTGGATAAAAAAGCGTGGTTGCCATCCGGAAAGCATACGTCTAGAGTTGGCTTGGGGCTTCCCATGAGCGAGCAGTAATCTGGAATCCTCTGTGATTCTAATCGACCTATCAGAAAATTCATTCGATTTCCCTCGAACTTTCATCTTGCATGAAAGCCGTACTGCTCGCTCATGGGAAGCCCCAAGCCAACTCTAGACGTATGCTTTCCTGATGGCAACCATGCTTTTTTATCCAACGGAACTTATGTTCCGGGCATGTATCCGAAAGGCCGGTCCGAAAAGGCCGGGTTGCGTTCCAGTCTGCAAAATGATATAAAGCAGCAGCACATAATTCAGTCTTTATTGCAAAAGATAAAATGTTATCAGCGAAGCATATCACTAAGGGAGGCCTGAAGATGAAAAGAGTTGTACTTTGGTTGGCAATTGTATCTGTAACGACTGCCGGGTGCGCAATGGAAACGAAAACCCAGAAAGGCGCAGTGATCGGTACCGGTGTCGGTGCCGCGGTCGGGGCGGGACTTGGCCAGGCAATCGGCAGAAACACTTCCGCAACCCTCATAGGAGCAGCAGCCGGTGCGGTGGCGGGTGGTCTCACCGGAGGGGCTATCGGCAATTACATGGACAAGCAGGAAGCCACAATGCGTCAGGAGCTGGCCAACGTTGAGGGAGCCAGCGTCCAGAGAAACATGGACATGCTGGCCGTAACATTCAAATCCGACGTGCTTTTCGGCTATGATTCGGCTGCTTTGAAGGCCGGCTCGTACGACGAACTGTCGCTGGTGGCGAAGGTGCTCAACCAGTATCCGCAGACGAACATTCTCATCGGCGGTCACACCGACAGCAAGGGTACGGAGGTGTATAACCAGACTCTGTCCCAGAAGAGGGCCGAAACGGTGAAGAATGCCCTGGTGGGAATGGGAGTGAATCCTTCACGCATGACGACAACCGGTTACGGTGAAAGCAAACCGATAGTCGATAACGACACCGAGTCCGGCCGTCAGATGAACAGAAGAGTGGAAATAGTAATCAACCCGCAACAGTCATAACAATAAGTTGTTGGATATATTGACGATCCAATCAGATTGCCCTGCCGACAGCGACAGGGCTCTTTTTTTTGGACAACCAGGTTTCATGCAAATATAATGTCCCTTGCCGTGAAAGGCGATTTGCACACTTTGAGTGCGCAAATTGGCGGACAATATGCGGATTGAAAGGAGTTTTTGTGCGTATAGTTGATCTAATATCCGGACATGGTCAATTTCTTTCTCTGGAGTTTTTCCCGCCTAAGGAACTTGCTGACTGGCCGGATTTTTTCAAGGTAGTTGACAGGCTGCGCAGCATCGATCCACTCTTTGTATCCGTGACGTACGGAGCGGGCGGTAGTACCCAGGACCATACCCTTGAAATAGTGACGCGTTTGAAAAAGGAATTCGACCTGGAGCCGATGGCCCATTTGACATGCGTTGGTGCTTCCTGCAGCGGCATCGGCGAGTTTCTGGATTCACTGGCGGATGCGGGAATAGACAACGTGTTGGCACTCAGGGGCGACCCCCCGAAGGACAGAGAACTCCCTCCGCCGGAGTCTCGCGATTTTGTTTATGCATCCGACCTTGTACCTTTTATCCGCGGGCGCCATCCCCGGATGGGTATCGGTGTCGCCGGCTATCCGGAAGGCCATCCCGAGGCGAACAGTACCGAAAAAGACCTTGAGTATCTGAAACTCAAGCTCGAACAGGGTGGAGAATTCGTAGTCACCCAGCTTTTTTTCGATAACGACTATTACTGGAATTTCGTGCGACGTGCCAGGGAGCTCGGCATTACCAAGCCGCTCATCCCCGGAATACTGCCCATTTTCAATCTTAAGGTTCTCCAGCGGATCGTATCGCTCTGTGGAGCATGCATCCCTGAGCCGCTGATGCGCAGTCTCGAACAGGCCAATGAAAGAGGAGGCGCCGAAGCCGTGCAGGCTTTGGGAATCGAGCATGCGCGAAAGCAGATCCAGGGGCTTCTGGATAATGGGGCTCCCGGAGTGCATCTCTACACTTTGAACAAGGACGAGGCGTGTCTTGAACTAGTGTCCGGGCTGAGATTGGGAAAAAATAAATAAAAAAGGAGAATTGATTCTATTCTGCGATCAAAATAACCTCTGATTTGTAGGGGCACCCCCCTGTGGGTGCCCTTATGATGGGTAGGTACGGGGGTCTGCCCCTACGAGAGACTGGTAACACTTGATTGCAAAACGGAATGAAAACAACCATATGAGCAACGAAGTCAACAAAGTCATCTACTCCATGATCGGAGTCAGCAAATATTACGACAAGAAACAGGTAATCAAGGACATTTACCTGTCCTATTTCTATGGTGCTAAAATCGGTGTCCTCGGTCTCAACGGTTCCGGCAAGAGTTCCCTGCTTCGCATACTGGCGGGAGTCGACAGCGATTTTGTAGGCAAGACCATTCTGTCTCCGGGGCATACCGTCGGTTTCCTGGAGCAGGAGCCGGCTCTCGATGAAACGAAAACAGTCCGGCAAATCGTAGAGGAGGGGGTCCAGGAGACGGTCGACCTGGTCAATGAATTCAACAAAATAAACGAGAAATTTGCCGAACCCATGACCGATGAGGAGATGGCGAAACTCTGCGAGCGGCAGGCGGCGATCCAGGAGAAGCTGGATGCGCTGGATGCGTGGGACCTGGACAGCAGGCTGGAGATGGCCATGGATGCCCTGCGCTGTCCTTCCGGCGAAACCTCCGTCAAGGTGCTTTCCGGCGGGGAGAAGCGCCGCGTGGCCCTGTGCCGCCTGTTGTTGCAGAAACCCGATATCTTGCTCCTGGACGAGCCGACCAACCACCTGGACGCCGAAACGGTGGCCTGGCTGGAGCATCATCTGCAGCGCTACCCCGGTACGGTAATCGCCGTTACCCATGACAGGTATTTCCTCGACAACGTGGCCGGATGGATACTTGAACTGGACCGGGGAGAAGGCATTCCCTGGAAAGGGAACTATTCCTCATGGCTGGAACAGAAGCAGAACAAGTTGAAAGGTGAGGAAAAGAGTGAAAGCGAGCGGCAGAAAACCCTTCAGCGCGAACTGGAGTGGATAAGGATGTCTCCCAAGGGAAGGCATGCCAAGGGCAAGGCCCGCATCAATTCCTACGAACAGCTTTTGAGCCAGGAGAACGAAAAAGCGGCGAAAGACCTGGAGATCTTCATTCCGCCCGGTCCCCGTCTGGGTGCCGTTGTGGTCGCGGCCGACGCTGTCCGCAAATCCTATGGTGACAATATCCTCGTGGAAGAGATGTCGTTCGCTCTCCCGCCGGGCGGCATTGTCGGCATAATCGGTCCGAACGGCGCGGGTAAAACTACCCTGTTCAGAATGATCACAGGGCAGGAAACCGCGGATTCCGGCAGCATAAAAATCGGCGAATCGGTAAAGCTTGCCTATGTGGACCAGAGCCGCGATGCGCTCGATCCGGAAAAGACGATCTGGGAGACGGTTTCGGGAGGTCAGGACAACATCCAGCTCGGCTCCAGGCAGGTCAACTCCCGCGCCTATGTGGCCCGATTCAATTTTTCAGGCTCCGATCAACAGAAAAAGGTGGGCAATCTTTCAGGAGGTGAGCGCAACCGTGTTCACCTGGCCAGGATGCTCAAGGAAGGAGCCAATGTGCTCCTCCTGGACGAACCGACCAATGACCTGGATGTGAATACCATGCGCGCTCTGGAGGAGGCCCTGGAAAATTTCGCGGGTTGCGCCGTGGTCATCAGCCATGACCGCTGGTTCCTGGACAGGATCGCAACGCACATCCTTGCTTTCGAGGGAGACAGCAGGGTGGTATGGTTCGAAGGGAATTATTCAGAGTACGAGGCGGATCGGAAGGCCAGACTTGGAGCGGCGGCGGATCAACCGCACCGGATCAAGTACCGTCATTTGACAAGGGCGTGAGGAAAAGCGGCGGAGATAACGGACAGCCATGACGGAGAGCACGCAGCGTCAATACAGAATTCCACTGGAAACACTTACCAGCGTGTTCGGCTATCCTGCCTTCCGCCCGTATCAGGGAGAGATCATTGAATCTGTGATACGCGGCGAGGATGCCTTCGTGCTGATGCCGACAGGCGGCGGCAAGTCCCTCTGCTACCAGATTCCGGCACTGCACCGGCCGGGTGTGGGCATCGTCGTCTCACCACTCATCTCGCTGATGAAGGACCAGGTGGATGCGCTGCGCGCCAACGGCGTGGCGGCTGCCTTCTACAACTCCTCCCTGGGAGAAAAGGAGGCCCGCCGGGTGCTGGC
>DATEVI010000427.1:0-8036 GCA_035281865.1 Geobacteraceae bacterium
CAAGAGCGGAGCCAGATGGTATCCCAGCGACACGTCGCAGAGCACGAGGACATTGTTTAGAACAAAAATATAAGGGATGTAAGGCTCCATAAGCTCCTTTAATACATTACTAACTCAGGTTTTAAGGCTGAAGGTTTCAAATGAAAGGCATGACTTGTCCCTTTCGACATTCAGCCTTCAGCCTTTCAACCTGAAATCAAAGCACGTACAACGTATCATCATGGGCGGGGGGTACATACTTGCGCTTCAATCCCCTTACCCCCTCTCGGCCGAACGGACTCTCCTCATTGAACAGGTCACCCATTTCCTCCTCAATTTTATCAGGATCTTCTCCCGCTTCCAGGCGTCGCATCGCTTCTTCCATATCCGAACCGAAGTTCATTCCCGTTGCTTCCGTCAACTTTCGCATGAACCGCGCCATCTGACGCGGATCGTTTTCGTCCATACCATCCATCTCGCCGGCCAGAGCCTCCATCGCCTTCTCCATTAGAGCCTCGTCCATTTCCGGCATACCCTCGACCGGCTCCTCGGTTCTTCCCTTTGACACGGCAAAATGAGAAACCTGCCGTTCGAGTCCCGGACGCCCGCACCGGGGGCAGTCGGGTTGTTTTTCCGTGTTCACACGGCGGGAAAGAAAATTGAAGATGGTATGGCAATCGCTGCAATAAAATTCATAGACCGGCATATACAGGCCTCCTGTTCTATCTTTGAATTATTTATGATGTATTGTCCTGATTAAAGATTGGCGAGCACCTTCAACAGGTGCGGCACCATCTGCTTCTTGCGCGACATGACACCCTTCAGTTCATACAGGTGCGGCTCCTGTTGAGGATATCCCATGACGTGGGCCAGCTCGTTTTTACCTTCAGCCAGGAATAGTGTCGTCTCGGTATAGATGTCGGTCACCATCAGCCCTGCCAGGTGCAGCCGGTCCTCTTGCCTGATCCGTTTCAGCGCCTCGCGCAGACTCTCCTTCAGCCCGAAGAACTCGTCGAAGCCGACGACCTCCACCTGGCCGATGCCGATCAGCGTCTTACCGGCAGTGAAGTGCTTGAAATCGCTGCGTATTGCCTGTTCCGGGTTCGGATGGGCAGCGAAACCGCTGCAGGATGTAAATATTTCCCGGCCGAACTCCTGATGATCGTGACCGCTCCGTTCCTCAAGCCATGCCGTCATCTCCCTGTCCCGCTCCGTGGTGGTAGCGGAGCGCAAGATAACGGTATCGGAGAGAATACCGGCCAGAAGCAGCGCTGCAATCTTCTCATCGGGCGCTACCCCCCATTCCCTGTAGAGCGAAGCAACCACGGTACAGGTGCTGCCCACCGGCGCGGACAAAAAGGTAATGGGCTGATCGGTGTGGGGATTGCCGAGCTTGTGGTGATCGAGGACCTCCAGAATCTGCACCTTTTCGGCACCCGGCACCGCTTGCCCCAGTTCATTGTGATCGACCAGAATCAGGGCGTAGGGAAGAGGTGTCAGGAGCGACGACTTGGTCGCAACCCCGGCAATGGTCCCGTCCTCCTCCACTGCGATCACCACCGGCTCGCCCGAGTGGAGAAGCCTGACGCGCAGGTGATCCAGGTGTTCGGCGACTCCGATCCGCGAAAAATTTGTATCGAGAAAAGATTCCAGCGGCATGGACAGCCGGACCAATCCGACGGCTGTTGCGGTGTCACAGGGGGTGGATAGGACTGCGACCCCCGACGTCCGTGCCCTGGCAAGCAAATCGTCGGCAACCGGCAGACCGCCGGTCACCACCAGGAGGCGCACCCCTTTTTCAACCGCAGCTTCCTGGATGGAGCGGCGGTCTCCGGTCATCACCAGCAGCTTTGCCGGGTCATATCCGGCTATCCGGTCCGTAAAAGACTCCTCGCTCATGGCTCCGATGAAAAGTTGCAGATGTTCCACGTCGTCGGCAGGGGCGCCGGCAAGGAACGTCCCTTCGAGACAGTTGCCCAGGGAGCGCAGGGAGGCATCAATTCCGCGCCTCCTGCCCGTACCGGCAACAAGGTATTTTTCCGACAATTTTAAAAGGGATACAACTCCGCAGGGGATGTTTCCTTCGTCAACCACCGGCAAAACCCTGATCCCGTGGCGGTGGAACAGCTCCAGGGCATCCTTGAGAGACATAGAGGCGCCGGCGGTGACCGGCGGCCGGGAAAGAACATCCCGGACCTTGGGATGGACGTCCGCCAGATACAAGGGCGATTCTATTCCAAGTCGATCAAGAATATATCGGGCCTGGGGATTCGGCGAGCCGGCCATGGCAGCCACCACGTTAGTCCGACCGAGCTTTTTTTTCAGCTCCGCATAGGCAATGGCCGACGCAATGGAATCGGTATCGGGATTTTTGTGCCCGACCACGTAAGTCATTTTCTCCATTTCCGTACTACTCCTTCATTGTATTTCTTCTTTGGTCGACGCAGGGACGATGCATGCAGGACTACACAATGAAAACATAAGAAACATTTCAAATTTTGAACCTGTCACTTACTGCCTGTTTGATTCAGTCGTTGCATAATCTCTTTCATACGCGGATTGTCGATAAGTTTCCTGAAGCGGGGATCATTGTTGAGGGAATTAATGTCCATGGAGAGGACCGCTTGCAAAGCGGACGGGTCGTTGAGTATCACCTGTATTTCCGGATCGCTCTGTAAAGCAATGACCAGATTCATCATTTCACCATCGCTGAGAATCTTTTCCTGCAGTTCCCGAACCTGGGACCTTGCGTCCTTCTGCTTTGGGCCGGTAACCGTCTCGGACTCCGTAGTCCCTGCATGGCAGATTCCGCACAAGATGAACACCAGCCACAGCGACGCAATAAGAATTCTTTTCATAGATGATTCCTTTATTGTTTATTGTCAGGCGCCACATTTAATCATAAGATTACTACGAGTTGTACACCGGTCAAGATTGTCCGGGAACGGCCAGGCTCTTCTTCAATGCCTTCCGTACCAAGGCCAGTTCGTCGTCCCTGCTCTCAACTTCGTTGTCCAGCCTGGCTTTCATGACCCTGTCCAGAATCTCCTTGTACAGCGGGCCCGGCGGCACGCCCAACTCCTTGAGATCGTTTCCGGTTATCATGCAGTGAACGTTTTGCAACTGGGTGAAATACAGGGATATGAATTTCTTCACCTCTTCGTCGGTCGTTTTTGCCATCATATAGAGGAGAATCTCGACCGGCAGACCTTTCAGCCAGTGGTATATCTCGCTCCTGAGAACGGCGGAACGCTGGGCAACGCGCTTTTGCATCGTTTCCAGAACAGCCTGGCCGGTGGTTCTCATTTCAAACAGTCTTTCCCGGTAATGCTCGGTAACGGAGAGTCTTCTGAACGTCTCGAGGAACCGGTCCTCCGTCAACGGTTCGCACAGGGCCAGAAAAAACACTACCCACTTCTCATACCGTCTTTCCAGAAAGAGAAGCTCGAACCAGGATACGATTTTTTTCGTCTCTTCCAGCACCGAGCGCGCTTCCGGCGTCAGCTTGAGCTCGGGATGAATAAACTGGAGGAGGCCCAGTGATGCCATTCTTTCAATGGCGCGAACCGGTTCATTTTCCCGCAGGATATGGACGAGCTCGGTCAACAGCCTTTTCCCGCCGAGCTTTTCCAGGAAATTCATCTTTACCGCATTTTTGATCAGGTTCTCCGTGTGCTTGGCGATGTGAAAACCGAGGCGATGTTCGAACCGGATCGCCCGGAACACCCTGGTGGGGTCTTCCACGAATGACAGATTGTGGAGCACCCGGATGACTTTCTCCCTCAGATCGCGCTGGGCGCCGAAATAATCCGTCAGGACACCGAAATCCGCCTTGTTGAGACGGATGGCAAAGGTATTGATGGTAAAATCGCGGCGGTACAGGTCCATCTTCAACGATGAGCGCTCCACGGAGGGCAGCGCCCCGGGCGTTGAATAATATTCGAGCCGCGTGCTCGCCACGTCAATCTTGAATCCGTCGGGGAAAATGATAACCGCCGTGCCGAACTTCCTGTGGCTCTTGACCCTGCAATTGTAACGTGCGGCAAAGGTCTCCGCCAGCAGGATACCGTCCCCCTCAACGGTTACGTCAATATCGTAATTTTCTATGCCCAGCAGCAGGTCCCTGACAAATCCCCCTACCCCGTATACCGGCAGATCGAGTTCGTCGCCGGTTTCCCCCACTTCCTTCAGCTTTCTCACGACATGTCCCGCGAGATTTCTGTTGATCATGTCCAGGACCCGTCGCTTGCGGACCGGCGTTACATCCCTGGCCATATCGTATATCTCCGCCGCTTTGCCGTGAGGGCCGGAATACATGAAGCGCAACAGGTCCGTTCTGGTTATCGCCCCTGTCAGCCGTCCGTTTTCAAATACCGGCACGAACCGTCTGTTCCCTCCCACCATATATTCCTGGATGTCGCTGATGGGCGTATCCGGCTTTGCCCGCAGGAATTCAGTGTGCATGTACTCACAGACGGAAACCTCGCCGAGGCCGTGATAGAGGGCTTTTTCAACGATATTGCGGGAAATGATGCCGATCATCGACCCCTTTTCCATTACCGGCATTGCGTTGACATTGTACCTGGTAAGAAAATCCCTTGCTTCGGATATGGTTACGTCGGACGACATGGTTTTCACCGGCGATGACATGATATCAAGCGCCACCCGCTTGGGATTGACCTTGAGATGGAGCAGTTCATCGAGTTTGGTCAATACCTGGATGACCGTCAGCTCCCGAACCGTGGCCGATGCGGCATGGGCATGACCGCCGCCGCCGAATTCCAGAAGAATATCACCCACATCCACTTCCGGGAGTCTGCTTCTGGCGACGATATATATCCGCGGACCCATTCCGACCACGATGAAGATCGAGTTGAGATTCTCCATGTCCCGCATCATATGGGCCAGCACCGCGATGTCGCCTATGTAGTGATCCACCGCGGCGTGGGCGACGGAAATGTCGACACCGTTGATGGTGGTCGTCTTCATCGACTTGAGCAGATCATTCAACAATGATATCTGCTCGGCGGTCAGTTCTTGTGTGATGAAATCGGCCACGGCATTGAGGTTCGCACCGTGTTCGAGAAGCCAGGCGGCGGCAAGGTAATCCTCGCCGGTTGTGGAGGGAAAGGTCAGATTACCGGTATCCTCATAAATGCCCAGCATCATGAGGGTTGCCTCGGTAGAATCCACCGACATTCCCTTTTTCATGAGAATCTGTGTGATGATGGTCGTGGAAGAACCGCATTCGCGAATTTCCCCGCCGTGCGGGACTATGTCGCTGTGCGCCTCGGGATGGTGATCATAAATATGGATTTCCAGACCCGGTTTACGGATGATATCAGAGAATTTTCCAATTCGGGATGAATGGCGGCAGTCTACCAGAATGAGACGGGTAACGTCTTCAAGGTCGATGTCTTTCAGGCGGGCGAAGTGCAGCGCATAACCGGACGTCTTCAGGAAAAAATCCCGCATGCTCTTTTCCTGCGATCCGGGGAAGACCATCAGCGCGTCGGGATAGAGTTTCCTGGCGGCGACCATAGCCCCCAGGCAATCGAAGTCGGAATTCACGTGGGTGGTAATGATATCCATATTCCATTGTTTACCACATTTAGGGCCTGTCAGGAAACAAGTGTTGCATTAAGGCGCTCCCGGCTATTCCGCGAGCTTTTTCTGAAGAGAGGTGAATATCATGTCGAGAACCGCCTTCTGGCCGGCCTCGTACTTGTTCATCACCGCCAGACAGGTTCCCATGGGGAAATGTTCGTGCAGGTAGTCGGCATCATGACTGGAAAGGAGGATGATCCTGCTCTTTTCAACGCCCGACTCGATGGCATAGCTGATCACCTTGCAGCCGTCCATTTGCGGCATTTCAAGGTCGACGATAAGCAGGTCGAGGTCCTTCTGAATCGACTTCAGCGCCAACAGAGGATTAGTACAGGTCTGCACCTGCAGCAAGGGATAATATTCCCCTATATAGTCGCTGAGATACTCGAGAAAAATCCGATCGTCGTCGATTATGAGTATCTTGCCCATTGGCACCTCAATAAACAATCCGCATCAATCATGACAAGGTTTCCATCCGGGCTTTCCCCTCACGCTCCCTTTATCCCTTTGGTCGTAGTGTAGATAAATGCTCTCACCGTCGGATTTGCGCTCGCCTTGATCTGCGAGGGAGTTCCGACTTCAATGATTTTTCCGTCATTAATCATCGCTATCCTGTCGGAAACGTAAAGGGCGAAGTTGAGGTCATGGGTAACTATGACGGTGGTGTTTTTAGTATTTTCCTTTATCTTGATGATGGTGTTGGCAAGGTCGTCGGAGTTGAGCGGATCAAGTTCGGCCGTCGGCTCATCGTAAAGAATCAGGTCCGGATTCATGGCCAGGGAACGGGCGATTGCCACCCTCTTTTTCATGCCGCCTGAAAGTTCGGAGGTTTTCATGTTCTCGGTCCCTTCGAGGCCGACCATGGCAAGTTTTTCCAGTATTATCTCCCTGATTCTGGGCTCCTTGCAAACCCGTTTTTCGCGCAGCCACAAACCGACATTTTCACCGACCGTCAATGAGTTGAACAGCGCCGAAGACTGGAAAACCATGCTGTACCTGTAATCTTTGGTACGTCCGCTCCGTTTGTCTTCGAAAACAGGTTGATCATCGATATAAATCTCGCCGCTGTCCGGTTGTATCAGCTTGACGATCAATTTCAAAAGGACACTCTTGCCCGTACCCGAGGGCCCGATAATGGAAAACGTTTCGCCGGATTCTATCTGCAGGCTGATGTCCTTCAGAACGTGATTGCTGCCGAAGGACTTGTTGAGCCTGTCCATCCTGATGCCGACGGCCCTCGTTTCCTTGAGGTCCTTGCACAATTCGTAATTATCGCTGTTAAAAATGGAACCGGTGAGTCCGTGCAGAAGCTTGCATAGCAAGCTTTCGCAGTTTTTGTTTTCCTTTGCCGCTAACATGTCCCCGTCCTTTGTCGACACTATAAATCATTGCGTCGGCGTACTGTCGTGCCCAGTGACCGATTACTTTTTTTTGCCAAACATGTCACTGATGCCTACGCAGACAACAATCGTTATTAATATCAGAACGATAAATATCCAATCACCCGTGCCGAATCCGAACATATATCCTCTTACCTGAAAAGACTCTCCCCGTCTCTCGACGGGAATGTATTTACCCCGGCGTGCTCTGCCACCGACTTGTATATCAATATACCATCCCAGGGAGTATCCAGTATACCGTCATGGATAGCCCAACTTCTGCCCCTGACCGTCCGCTCCATGCCCCGCATCCTGAAGGCGGTGGATCCGTCGAGCCTCTGATACAGAATGTTGCCCGGTTTGAACCCTTCATCTATTTCCAGCATCAGCTGCCTGCCGGTCAAATACTCGAAGCCGTATTTCTCATAGCGAATAGCATTATCATAGGTCAGCGGTTCCCCCACTATTATCTCCATGCCCAATGCATCCACGAAAAGCTCTAATGTAGTTAGGAATTCGGAAAACATCCGCAGCCCGCGATGTGTCTGGTTGGGATAAAGGCCTGCCTGCATGGCCCTGATTTCCTCGGGGATATTGCGCCCGGACGTTGCGAAATAGTTATATCTTCCATCCTGGTCCACATCCACATCAAACCTGGGAGATGCCGGATCGTTTACGACACAGAATGCAAGCTCCATCTGCCGGTGCCGGGTATCGGCGATTTCCAGAAAAAAAACGTTATCCCGGTCACCGGAATGCAACCGCACTTCCAGTCGCAATAACCCGAGTCCCTCCGGCGCCGTGAAATGAATCATGCGTTCCCCGTCGGGGCCCCGAAACGTTTTGGGGGATATGGAGAACATGTCGTATAAACGGACAGGAAGTATGCGGCCGTAAATCCTTTCCTTTTCTTCCCGTTCCAGGGAGTTGATATCCAGGAGGGAAAAAAGGGGTCTCCCCTTACGGTCCGTTAGTTGTTCGTTACCCCGAATCTTTGCCATATGTGCCGATTATGACCGGGAAAACTTTCTTTCTTATCTTCGCAATGCTCTCTTCCACGGCATCGAGCGC
>DATEVI010000428.1:0-3407 GCA_035281865.1 Geobacteraceae bacterium
CCGACCCAACCTTGAGAAAGAACAGGCCGAGCTTCCAGAGCGGCGCCGGTGTCCCATGGGCGGCTGCAACGGCGAGTGCGGCCACTGCGTCGCTTCGATTGAACAGGCCCCAGATGGAGCCTGCCGGAAGGGTAAGCCACCCGGTTTTGCCAATTGGACCCGATCTTTTGAACAGGGAGAAAACAAGCCCGGCAATACCGCCGGCAATAAGGGCGATGACTTCATTGAGACCGGCAAGGGAGGCGGCGGCAACGGCAATCCCTATCAAAACCGCCCAGGTGCTTTTGGCGACAGTCCTGCCCAGCCGAACCACCGCCGTGGCGATTATCGAAATGACGGCGGGCTTGATGCCGAAAAGGAAGGGCTCCGCGGCGGGAGTCGTCCCGAATTTCACATACATCCATGCAAACACGGCGGTGATCACGACAGCCGGCAGGATGAACGACACACCGGCAACCAGCAGACCCCATAACCCCGCCCTGACATAGCCGACATGGATGGCCATTTCGGTTGAATTGGGACCAGGGATAAGGTTCGTCGCTCCGACGAGATCGAGGAAGTGTTCCCTGGTCAGCCACTTCCTTCTGCCCACTGTCTCTTCCTCCATCATGGCGATATGGGCCGCGGGCCCTCCGAATCCTATGGTACCGAGCTTTGAGAAGAGGAGCATCAACTCGACGAGTCTGTTTGCGTCTTTATGTTCCGGTTTTTTGTTGTCAATAGCCACCCGTCTTGATTCCTTATTTTAGCGAACAGTCGTAGGCGCTGTGTTTTCGCTGCGCAAATATCTCAGTGCAGGCAAAGGCGGTCGTCGCTTCGAATTCACCGATGTCGGCCGGTCGAGTCACTACGAACACCCTTTTCATGTCCCTTACGGTTCCCTTCAGGTCGGTGTCGGAGCTGACATACCAGCGTCGGTAGCTTTCATCCTTCTGAAAATCCAGCTCCCTCGCCCTTCCCAGTGCCATTATCGCCAGTTTCTGCCGGTAAAATGAAACGGAAGGGAGAAAATCCCTATAGACGATCACTTCCTGTTGTCGTCCGGGATCGAGCCCGTTTATTTTTTCCGTCATGCGCGCATAACCCTTCATTGCCGTCTCAAGAGTCGGCACAAGCATATAACCAAAAATCGATATTCCTATGAGAAAGATTGATCCCGCTGATAGAAAACGGTCTTCATATATCATCCGGCTGAGAAGAATACATGCCAGAAGTGTTGCAATGGAAGCACCTGCAAGATACGGTTGGACTGGGGCGAGGGGCTTGTATGCGAAACCGGCAAGAGCCATGGCGGGGCAGATGAGAAAAAAAATGATAATGGCGATTCGCCCGTCCCACTTCGATCTGATTGTATAATAACAATTCACGGCGATTATTGTTGCCACACCGAAGAGGGGCAGGATGTACGGTCCCATTTTGCTCCGCGACAACGTGAAGACTACAAACGGAATGAAGGCGTAGAGATAGAGCACCCGCAAGTTTCCATCGCAACGCCCATAGCTGAACAAGCCACGCATGAACGGGATAATGGAGGGAAAGAATGTGGCCGGGAAAAGGACCAGGTAAAACCAGAAGGGCTTGCTCCGCCCGAACCGGTCGGTCGCGACACGATCCACGGTTTGTGTCTTGAGGAAATAGTCGACAAGGTTCGGGTGTTAGTGTATGACGGCAACAAACCATGGAAGGACGATGGCCAGAAATATGCCGAGTCCGAGAATGGTTTGTCGCGCGCTAAATACCCGCCGGTGTCGTTTATCAAACAGCTTTGCCGCAAGATAGGGAACGAGCGTGAAGACAAAAACGACAGGACCCTTGGTGAGAAATCCGAGTCCCAGGAAGAAGGCGTACCCACAGGCGTTCCACCTGCTTTTCGGACCATAAATTTGTCTGAACAGGTAGTACTGGGCCCCGATCACGAAACAGGTCAGGTAGATATCCGTTTCCACGGTTCTGGATACGACAAGAAAAAGAAATGATGAGGCCAGAACAAAGACAGCCGTTATGGCCTTCTTTTCATCCCGAAGGAGCAGAAGGGCCGTTCGGTAAAGCCAGAAGAGCGCCATTACGGCGGCCATGATACCGAAGAACCGGACGCCGAGTCCGTTCACCCCGAAAAGCTTCATGCCGGCGGCTACGGCCCAATAGGTCAAGGGGGGCTTGTGAAAATGGGCGATACCGTTGAAAACAGGCTCAATAAAATTGCCCGATACGAGCATCTCCCGGGCGATTTCTCCGTAGCGCCCCTCGGTGCTTTCCTGAAGTGCCAGATAAGGGGTTGGCAGAAGAAGAAGGAAAAAATACAGGACAAGGAAAAACAGAACCTTCCGCTCATTCCGCATAAGACTCTTTCTGCCTGTTCCCGTTCCGTATATAATAAATGTTCCGAAGATAAATGAATGTGCCGGTAGACTGCCCGATTATGAAAACGATGTCACGCTTCAAGATGGCGTAGATAAGCATCAAAATACCCCCGAAGAGGCTCAGGTACCAGAAGATTTCCGGGATCAGGGACTTCTTGTGCTTCTCACTATGAAGCCACTGGAAAAAGAAACGGAGGAAAAACATCGCTTGACCTACAAAACCTATGGTCAGGGTTACCGCTGTCGTACGGGTCATTCTTTCTCTCCTCTGACATCGACGTATCGACGTAGCATCCAGCGCACTGCCAGGAGGTCGTGTAATCCCTCGATGGCCCGCCGGTAATTGGTATACTTGGACACCCCGTGAATGCGTGGCCGGTGACTTACCTTGACTTCGACGACACGCGCCCCTTCCAACCGCATGAGGGTTGGGAGAAAACGATGAAGTCCGCGGAACATCTTGATCTGCTTCAGCATGTCGGCGCGCATTACTTTCAGTGAGCAGCCGGTGTCGTGAATCATTTCCCCGGTGAGGCGGTTACGGACGTAATTGCCTATCCTGCTGCCGATCCGCTTGGAAAGAGTGTCGCGGCGCCTGTGCCGCCAGCCGGTGACCATGTCATATTCCCCGTAGAGGCTGAGCATTCCTGGAATGTCACTCGGGTCGTTTTGCAGGTCCGCGTCAAGTGTTATGATAACGTCTCCTCTCGCCTCCCGAAATCCGGCGTCGAGGGCGGCCGACTGACCCCGGTTGGTCGGAAAGGAGATATACCTGACCCTGTCAAACCGCCCGGCCATTTCGCGGATGATTGCCAGACTCTTGTCCGTACTGCAATCATCGACGAAAATCATCTCGTATGAATGTCCAAGGGCATCGGCGACCCGCTTAATTTCCTGGAAAATAGGGAGAATGTTCTCTTCCTCATTGAATACGGGAATGACGAAGGAGATATTTTGAAATATTTGCGTGGGGTAATTCACCAAGTGGTTTCCTGGCTTCCTTTCTTTTGCATTCAAGGTTTATGAATCCAAAGTTCTCCGGCAATT
>DATEVI010000429.1:0-3885 GCA_035281865.1 Geobacteraceae bacterium
AAAGGTCTGCCGCATTTAAAACATTCGGTAACCATCTCATCACCTCCTGTTCCGGTATTTACCGCCGTCCCCTTCCCTCTCATTCAGGCCAGCCCGCGGCACCTATGAGCGGGACGAACCGCACATGGCAAAGTTCCACCCGGACATACTCCTTCCCCTTTACCCGGCGCACCCGGACAAGGGTTTGCACATAAGGGTTCGGCCCGACGGGAATCACCAGTCGCCCGCCCGCCGCCAGCTGTTCGAGAAGCGGTTTCGGGACCTCCGGCGCACCGGCAGTCACAATGACGGCATCATATGGAGCATGTTCAGGCCAGCCCAGAGTTCCGTCACCTGTCAGAACATGAATATTCGTATAGCCGAGTTTTTCAAAACGTTCCACGGCATTCCGGGCCAGGCTTGCGAAACGTTCCACGGTAAAGACCGCCTGAGCTATCTTGCTCAGAACGGCCGCCTGATATCCGGACCCTGTCCCGATTTCCAGCACGCGGTCCCCGGCGGAAAGCTCCAGCGCTTCGGTCATGTAAGCCACTATGTACGGCTGGGAAATGGTCTGTCCTTCCTCGATGGGGAGCGGGTTGTCATCGTAGGCAAACTCCCGCAGGTGTTTCGGCACGAACTCTTCCCGAGGAACCAGCATCATTGCCGCAAGAACGGCCGAATCCTGAATGCCGCGGCCAATCAGGTGGTCATTCAGCATCCTGTTGCGCTCCGCTGAAAGCATCGTCATCGGGACCTCCCGTACAGACGTCACAAGCTGGAAAATATGTATACAACAAAAGTCTATCCCTCCGCAGTTGAAATGTCCACAGGGCAAAAGGGGAACGATCGGCCAATGTGGGCCGGGGTTTTTTTTACCCTAAGTACAACAGCTCATAAATTCGGTAACGTATCAATATATCGGCAAAATACAAATGTTGTCATTTCGAACGCAGAGAGAAATCTTAAGAATTTAGCGACATCCACAAAGATCTCTCCCTTTGGTCGAGATGACATGAATCAGCGGGAAAAATCACATTTGATGAAAATCGGGTGCTCGTCAATTGTCACCGTATTTATGTCATAGCGTACGAAGTTTTGAACGTGTATTTTTTCTCTTGACAGTTTCACTGTAGAATGTTCACCTTGGAAGCCGTACAGCTAGTTTCCGCACCTCTTCAACTTCCGACCGGCAGTCGATTATCACATTGTACGGAAAGAAACATTCAGGGGTATGGCGAACGGTGAAAATCTGTCGGGAGGAACATTTTAATGTCGTTTGAAAAACCCGAACCTGATCATATCGTTGAACTCACAAGCGGTAATTTCTGCCGTTTGTTGCCGCCGGGGAGCACGCTGCAGGACAATCTGCATTTCATGCACAAGATTCTCGATGCCTTCCCCTTTCCCGTATTCGTCAAGAATTCCATACGCGAATATCTTGCCTGCAACCTTGCTTTCGAGGAATATATGGGGCTTCGCAGGGAAGAGATACTGGGGAAGACCGCGTACGAGTGCGGCCACGAGGGCATTGACTACATCCGCGGAGAAACCGCGACCGAAATGTTCGCCGGCAGGGGAATGCGGACGGATGAAATAACCATAGTGACAGCAGACGGCACACGCCGGGACGTTATCTGCAACAAATACGTTTTTCTCAATCAGGACGGGACCGCAGGCGGGATTATCGGTTCAATATTCGATATCACCGGACATAAGCAGACCAAGGGCCTGCTCGATAACCTCAGATTTCTTCAGACATTGATAGATACCATTCCATGTCCCATCTTTTATAAGGATACCAATGGTGTATATCTCGGCTGCAACAGGGCTTTCGAGGAATATATGGTCAGACCACGGGGGGAGATAATCGGCAGGACAGATTACCATCTTGTGCCGAAAGCCATTGCCGAAAAATATTGCAGGGCCGATCTCGATCTCCTCCGGAAAAAGGGGAGCCATACCTATGAGGTGTCCATAGGGTATGGGGACGGTACGCGGCACGAGGTTATCTGCAATAAGGCGGTATTTCTCAATCCGGACGGCACGACAGGCGGTCTGGTGGGGTCAATCCTCGATATCACTGAACGCAAGCGGTTCGAAGAACAGCTGATGTACCAGGCAAACCATGACTCTTTGACCGGTCTTCCCAACCGCCACCTTCTCAACGACCGCCTCAATCAAGCCCTGGCCTATGAGAACCGGCACCGGGAATTGCTGACCGTGATGCTCATAGACCTGGATAACTTCAAGGTCGTCAACGATACCCTCGGTCATTCATCGGGGGATGTCCTGCTGCTGGAGGTGGCAAACCGGCTGCGGCAGTGCGTCCGGCAGTATGACACGGTCGCCAGGCTCGGCGGAGACGAATTCGTCATCCTGATGACCGACGTGGAAAACATCCGGAATTTTGCCAAAATCTCCGACAAGATACTTGCGGTATTCAGGGAGCCTTTTTCCGTCGCCGGTCACGAGGTATTCGTCACGGCAAGCATCGGAATGGCCATGTACCCGGCGGATGGCGTCACGGCGGATGCCCTGTTGAAAAACGCCGATACGGCCATGTATCACGTAAAAGAACAGGGGAGAAACGGATATCAGTTCTTTGCGGAAGAAATGAACGTAAGGGTACAGGAGCGGCTTACCACCGAGACCCGCTTGCGCAAGGCGCTGGAACGACAGGAATTCTTCCTGCTCTACCAGCCTCGGATCGATGTCGCATCCGGCAGGATTGCGGGCGTGGAGGCGCTGCTGCGCTGGCAGCAGGAGGATGGGGAAGTAATCATGCCCGACGAGTTCATTCCCCTCCTTGAAGAAACCGGTTTGATAGTACCGGTGGGTGAGTGGGTGCTGCAGGCCGTATGTTCACAGGGAAAGGCATGGCAGGTTGCCGGTCTTCCGCCTCTCATCATCTCGGTAAATGTGTCAGCCAGACAATTCCACCAGCAGAACCTGCCGCAAAAAATCAACGAAATATTGCTGGAAACCGGATTCCCTCCCCAATTTCTGGAAATCGAGCTAACGGAAAGCATCATTATCCAGGACGTCGACGATACCATCCTCAAGCTCGACAGATTGAAGCAAATGGGTGTCAGGCTGTCCATCGACGATTTCGGCACCGGGTATTCATCTCTCTGCTATCTGAAACGGTTCCCCATCGACATCCTGAAGATCGACAGATCCTTCGTCAACGGCCTGACGACCGATCCGGACGATGCGACAATCGTCAGCACGATCATCGCCATGGCCCATAACCTCAACATGAACGTCGTCGCGGAAGGGGTGGAAAACCGCAAGCAACTGGAGTTTATCGACCAGCACGGCTGCAAGGAAGTCCAGGGTTTCCTTTTCAGCAGGCCGGTCGTTCCCGACCGCATTGCGGAAATGGTCCTGGGGGAAAAGGACACACCCGGTCCGGATTGACTGTGAAATCCTGCAGGCTGGGAAAACATGGCAGGAACCGCTGAAGAAAAGGAAAACACCCGCGCTTACACCTTCCGGTACTCCCCTAACGTATCGATCAATTATGAGATCGACGGCCACGGAGAGGTTCCCCTGGTTTTTGTCCACGGATTCGCCGCCTCGCTTGTCACCTGGCACGACATCAGAAGGCTCTTTCCGAAGGACCGTTTCCGACTTTTCCTTCTCGATCTGAAGGGATTCGGCTTTTCCTCCAAGCCGCAAGACGGCGGCTACAGCATTTTTGACCAGGCGGACATCGTAATAGCATTCATCAAGGCGCTTGGACTGAGCAATACCATTCTGATCGGCCATTCCTTCGGAGGAAGCATCGCCCTTCAGGTCGCCTTGAAATCCACCCGGGACCATAACGGCAGCCATATAGGGAAGCTCATCGTCCTGAACTCAGCCGCCTACCCCCAGCAGCTGCCTCTCCTGATGCGCATT
>DATEVI010000430.1:0-2597 GCA_035281865.1 Geobacteraceae bacterium
GCTGTTTCCATGCGTTCGGCTCGCCCTAAAAGACCTCTTGACTTAGTCACCTACTTAGTTTAATATTTAACCATGAAAAAAATCAACATTCATGAGGCAAAAACCCATCTCTCGCACTACCTCGAAGAAGTCGAGCACGGGGAAACCGTCGTCGTGTGCAGGCGGAACCAGCCGGTCGCTGAAATACGTCCACTTGCCGCCCATCGGCATAAACCGCGGCCCGTCGGCCTGGCTAAAGGCAAATTCACCGTGCCCCCATCGTTCTTCGAAGAACTGCCGGAGGAAACGCTTGGCCTGTTCCAGGGTGAAGAATCGTGAATATCCTTCTGGACACCTGCACCTTTCTCTGGATCGTGTCGGGGAGCGCCGAACTGTCCGACACGGCCAAACGACTCTTCTCCGACCCCTCCAATGAAGTCTACCTGAGCGTCGCCTCCGCGTGGGAGATCATCACCAAGCACAAGCTGGGAAAGTTGCCGCTCTCCGAACCGCCGCACGACTTCATCAAAAAGTGGCGCACCCGCCACGAGATCGACTCTTTGCCCCTGGACGAAGCCGCGGTATTACAGCTTTCCCGCCTACCTGATTATCACAAGGACCCCTTCGACCGGATACTCGTTTGCCAGGCGATTGCCGGAGGGCTGGTCATTCTCACCCCCGATCCGCGCATTACCAAATACCCCGTCAGGGCGGATTGGTAAATGCTCCCGACAACAACGAGAATGCTATTGCGACCGAACCGGCGGATTTGATTTTCCCCAGCGATGATGCTATGAAGCAAGAATGAAAAAGGTCATTCAAGTGCATACCTACAAAGGCGAACAATACTATATCGAGGAATGTATCGACCTGCCCGTCGCCACCCAGGGAAAGACGCTGGATGAAGTTGTGGCAAACCTCAAGGAAGCCGTTGCGCTGCATTTAGAGGGAGAAAACCTCACGGATTACGACCTCGTCCCGCAGCCGACAATCATCGCCAAGGACGGGACCATGGAAAAGGACGACTTCCTCGCCCTTGAAGGAACGCTCAAGAACGTGAATATCGAACGCCCCATAAAGGAACTCCGAAGAAAATGGAAGAAGTAATTCAGGAACGTCCCTTCCCCTCGCGCAAGGTCACTCATATAAGCAGCCTCTCAGGTCTCAAGCTGCTACTTCTCTCCGGTCAACTGATACAAGCCACAAACGACGTGATGCATTACAAAGAGTTGTCGACGCCTTGTCGACGACTGGACGTGCAAAGCGTAGGTACAATTTGTCCCCCCCCCCTTAGCACAAAGGGCCGTGGCAATTTGCCCCCGTCCTTATTCCGGATATCAGTCAACCTCAACCCGTGACAAAATGTCACGACCTCAATTCCTTATTCATTATGCACTCCTCTTTCCGGTCCATTCCTGTTACGCTTCTCAGATCCATCTTCACCTTCCTCGCTCAATTCAAGCTCGACCTCGTCAACGCCGGGAAGCGCCGATTTCAGGCTGTCGCGGAGCGCCCCCGTCAGCTCATATTCAGAAAAGCCTATCAGCTTGGCAACGCCGCGCAGCGTGTATTCAACCAACACGGACTTCTTGTCCTGGCACAGAATCAGGCCGATCGTCGGATTATCGCCCTCTTGTTTTAACCGGTCATCCGCCACATTGCAGTAGAAGTTCATCTTGCCCGCGTATTCCGGCTTGATCCCCCCTTTTTCCAACTCGATCACCACAAAGCAGCGCAGCCTGAGATGATAGAACAACAGGTGAATGTAGAAATCCTCTTCTCCGATGTCGAGGTAATACTGCCGTTCAAAAAACGAGTCCCCCATGCCCTGTTGCTTGAGATATTTACGAAAGACGGCGTCGGAACGGAGATCACGCTGTAGATAAGCATTTTTTCGCCGCCCGCCTTCACCTTCATATCGTTGATCGAAAATCATATAAGAAAAGACTCGTTTTTTGAGGCTTATCTGATTATTTCTCTACTCTAAATGCCACCGGCATCCTCGTCCTTGTTGTGCCGGTTTCAACGGTAATAAAAGTACTCCTCATTTCCGTTACTTTTCCGCCTTCTTTGCCTATCTTATCTCCAACAGCAACTGTCGCTGTCGTACCGTCTATGCCTTGAATAAGGGCTTTCCCGTCTTTAATCTCAAGGACATGGATGTTCTTTATCTCCATGTCCTGCATGACCTCACCGGCATATGCTATAACTGATAATGATAATACGAAAAGAATTACACATAGTGGTCTCATCTCTTGCCTCCTTACGGATTTAGGGTAGTCGCAGAAATTGGATTCTTATTTTCCACTACCGGATAGGGGAGTGTGTCCAATCCGCTGGATGGTGGAACAGGATAATACCTAAGATAGCCGCTTCCTGCATGCATACCTACTCCCCGGAAAGTTAACACCTGTGCGTTTTCAAACACACCGTTATCGTCCTGGTTTATGATATTGGGAGACAGAAAATTCGATGTTAGTTCATGCGGCGGGCTGATTGATGTCCGGTGTATAACCAGGGGGAATTCTATCTGATCAGCTCCCACTATAGTAATTACCCGACCGAACGCTCCTGCCGGCATGGAGTCGTATGTGACGTTATACGCCGGGGCCTGGCCT
>DATEVI010000431.1:0-2534 GCA_035281865.1 Geobacteraceae bacterium
GTCCCGCGGGTCTGCCGGCCTGATTCCCTGTGTCTAGAAGATTTCCAAGGGAAGATAGATTTTGCGCTGGCCTTCGCCGTGGTGCACGAGATCGGTGACGTGCCGAAGTTCTTTGCTGAACTGTCCGCCGTCTTGAAGCCCGGCGCCTTGTGTCTGGTGGCGGAGCCCAAGGGGCACGTGACTCTCCGGGAATTCGAGCATACCATCGCCATTGCCGATCAGAAGGGACTGAGAAGGATCGGCAGCACCAGGATCACATGGAGCCATACGGCGGTGTTAAAGAAGGAATGAGGGTGAAAATGCGTCACGATGAGGAGGTCAGCCTTGGAATTTTTTCAATGCCCATGTTCTGAAACAGGCGGCGTTTTTCTCGACGGAAAGTATCAGGGGCCCAACAAGGACAACGCCGGCAATCTGCTGACAATGCAGTGCAATACAGGTCTCCACTGGGTATTCCTGGAGTGCCTGGAGGGGAAAACATGTCTTCAGAGGTTGGTCGAGATAAAGGATACCGACCCGATTCTACCCATGGAGGTGCCTTTTCAATGCGAGGACTGAACCGTGGCTTGAAGCTGGTTTTTCTGGTTATGGCGCTGATCTGCGGCGGGTGTGCCCATTATCCGGAAAATCCCCGTCTGTCGACTGTTGCCCCGGAAAGCGGATACAGATACAGCGTCGTCCGCCCGCAACCTGAGAGCGACAGACCGTTCGTCCTCCTCGCCTTCTCCGGCGGCGGAACGCGCGCCGCGGCCTTTTCATTCGGGCTGATGGAGGAACTGCGGCAGGTGGACTATGTCGCGAAGGACGGCTCGAAACGCCGACTGCTCGACGACGTGGAGATCATCTCGTCGGTTTCCGGGGGCAGTTTCACCTCCACGTACTACGCACTTTTCCCTGAACGATTCTTCAAAGAGTTTCCGGACCGCTTCCTCTATCGCGACGTCCAGGCCGGGCTCGTTCTGAGGTTGTTCAATCCTTACAACTGGTACCGGCTCTCTTCCTCCGATTTCAGCCGGATCGACATGGCGGACGAATACTATAACGATACGATCTTCGAGGGGAAAAGCTTCGCCGACCTGCTGAAGAAGCCGCAGGGGAGCGTCCCGTTCCTGGTCCTCAACGCTACCGATATCAGCATCGCCCACCGGTTCGAATTCACCCAGGACCAGTTCGATCTACTCTGCTCGGACCTCAGCGGCGTCACGCTGTCCCGTGCGGTTGCGGCCTCCTCCAATTTTCCGGTGGCGTTTGCCCCGTTGACACTGAACAACTACAAGGAGGATTGCGGACCACTGCCGCAATGGATCGGACCGGCCCTGGACCCTAAGAAAAATCCGAAGCGCAGATATGCGGAGGCGACTGTCGCGAAATCGTACCGCGATCCCGACCGGCGCTATATACACCTGCTGGACGGAGGACTTTCGGACAACCTGGGGCTTCGGGGGCCGTTTCAGGCTGTGACTACCACCGACAGTCCGTGGAGCATTCTGAGATCGGCCAACCTGGGACAGTTGGGGAGGCTGATGGTGATCGCCGCCAACGCCAAGACGACGAAGCATCGGACCTGGGACACCGAAAGTTCACCGCCCGGCATAGGCGCCGTACTCGACGTGATAACCGGCGGCCCCATGGATGACGTCTCATTCGACAGCGTCGAAATGACCGAGGGGCATTTCAAACAGATGAAGCAACTGGCCCGCACCGTCGATTCCTGTAATAAACGCATTGCGCAACGCTGTCCCGAGATCCCGCCGATCATCAACCCGATTACGACCGATTTCACTTTCGTCGAGCTGACCTTTGACGACATCCCGGATCCCCGCCTGCGAAGGTGCCTTCAGGAGCTTCCCACGTCGTTCTCGCTTCCCGCGAAGACTGTCGATCTGCTCCGCCTTGCAGCGGGCCACCTCCTCATGTCCTCCGAGGAATTCATTGACGGAATGAAACGCCTCGATCCGCTTTGGAAGCCGCAGGAGGTGGTCATTGACGGCAGACTGATCGATGAGGTGTGTGGCAGGATTCCCTGATCATACGGGGGCAAGGTCAAACCGCACACCAAGTGCGGAGGGGAAAATATTCATTTCACAAAAAAGCCGCTTTCCAAAAGAAAAGCGGCTTTTGTCTTCCGGTCAGGCGGATAGATCAGTCGTGGTGACCGTGGCCGTGTCCCCCGCCATGCTTGCGATGTTCCTTCTCATGGCGCTTTGCCTCTTTCCGGTACTCTTTTTCCGCCTTGCGGTGTTCTTTCCATTCCTTTTTGGGGTGGAACTGATGCCTTTCCCAGTAAGGGTTGCCGCCGCGCCGGTAATGCTTGTAGCCTGCATCTCGGTAGTACCGGATCTTTTCATGGAGATGTATCCGCAGCTCCCTCGGCAACGATGCGTAACGGACGGATGCCCATGGGCCATTGTAATGGGGCGATGAATACCAGACGTTGCCCCGGAAGAGGAAGTATGTGTTCGCGCTCAAATAGAGGTCGAAGGGGACGCCTACTGCCGCATAAAATCCCAATTCCGGCGGCTGGATGAACAGGG
>DATEVI010000432.1:0-2283 GCA_035281865.1 Geobacteraceae bacterium
AAGCCGGACGCCGGTTACCCCGGTTTCGTCGCCGAGGACCTGATCAAGTACGTGATTCCACTCAATGGTGACATTTCCCTTTTTTGTCTTCTCGATGAGCTTGTCGGCAAGGGCTTTTTCCGCCCGCAGTTGGTCGCGCCGGTGAACCACAGTCACGTGTCTGACTATGTGTGAAAGATAGAGCGCTTCTTCCGCGGCGGTGTTTCCTCCGCCGATCACGGTAACATCCTTGTCGCGATAGAAGAATCCGTCGCAGGTGGCGCAGGCGGACACCCCTTTCCCCATGAACTTCTGTTCGGACGGAAGCCCCAGGTATTTGGCGGAGGCTCCGGTTGCTATGATCAGTGCATCGCAGGTATATTCACCCGCGCCTCCCTCCAGGATGAACGGGCGTTGGGAAAGATCGGCCCTGGTAATGTGGTCGTAAACTATTTGTGTGTTGAATCGTTCCGCATGCCTCTGCATGCGATCCATGAGCTCGGGCCCCATGACCCCGTCCACGTCTCCCGGCCAATTGTCAACCGCAGTTGTGGTCATCAGTTGTCCGCCCTGCTGCATACCGGTGATGAGTACCGGCCCGAGATTGGCGCGGGCAGCATAGATCGCGGCGGTATAGCCTGCGGGTCCGGAACCCAGGATGATGAGTCTGTGATGTATTTTATCCATGACAATACCTCCGGAAAAAGTGGAGTAACAATATCAGGCACCGTGCAAAATTGCAAGGATGCAAAGAATTCCCCGGTAATTGACCGGATGAATGTGCTCTGCTAAACTATCATTAAAGGCATATTTCATAGACAGCGGTTAACCCGGAAATTACCTCATTCCGTACAGAATAAACGGTTCGTCCTAACTTCAGGCTTTGTGACGAACGGGGGAGGAAACATGGAAGCGGAACATCAGCTGGATAAAAGCATCACGGGTCGTCTCAAATACGCCATAGCGATCACGGCCGTCACACTGCTGGCGGAAATCGCCGGCGGTATCTGGACCAATTCTCTGGCATTGTTGTCCGATGCGGCGCACGTATTTCTTGACCTTTTCGCGCTGGTTCTCTCCCTGGTTGCAATCAAACTCGCCGCGTACCCTGCCTCGGACACCCGGACCTTCGGCTGGCACAGAACGGAGGTGTTTGCCTCCTTTATTAACGGTGCGACCATATTCATCATTGCAATCGCCATTACCTATGAAGCCATAGGGAGATTTATCGCCCCACAGGAGATAAAAAGCCTTCCCATGTTCATTATCGCTGCCGTCGGTCTGGTAATGAACCTGGTTGCCGCATCCGCCCTGCACCAGCATTCCCATGATGATCTAAATGTGCGCAGCGCCTTCCTGCATGTAGTCGGCGACGCGGCAATTTCAGTGGGAGTAATAGGGGCAGGTATAGCAATCTACTTTACCGGCCTCCACGTGCTTGACCCGATAGCATCGATACTCATCGGATGTACGATTTTCTGGGGAGCATGGAGGGTGCTCAGGGAAGCGACGCATATCCTTCTTGAAGGGACCCCGCGCGGACTCAATACCTCGGAAGTTGTAGAAACCATTCGCGGCATAGAAGGTGTTCACGATGTTCACCATTTCAATCTCTGGACCATCTGCTCCCATATCCTGGCCCTTAACGCTCATGTCGACATCGACCCGGAACACAAGGAAAAACAGGCAAGTGTTTTACGGAATATTGAGGAAATTCTATTCGATAAGTACCATATTTCACACACAACTCTTCAGGTGGAGTGCACCCTTTGCGTGGAAGCCCCGCTGATCAAGGGATTCCTGCACCGGCCGCGCAAAAGCAGCATCCACGCCCATGCGCATGGGGCATGCGGCCACGCTCACCATGACCACGCCCATTAGTCCGCACTCCGGTCAAGGTACTATGCCGACCCGCCAATCGATCCGGATGGCCGCGGAAAAACTTGCGGACAAGGTCCGCCGCACCGAACTGATGCACTCCCATTATTTCAGCGAACAGCTCGGCCATCCGGTTTACTTCAAATGTGAAAATCTCCAGACAACCGGTTCGTTCAAGATACGCGGTGCTTTGAATTTCATGCTGTCCCAATCCAGTGAGGCCATGGCCAACGGAGTGATAACCGCTTCGGCCGGCAACCACGCCCAGGGAGTAGCCTTTACGGCCAAACTTCTTGGGGTTTGCTGCACGGTATTCATGCCTGAAAACACATCCCTCCAGAAAATTCATGCGACCAAGGAATACGGCGCCCTGGTCGTCCTGACCGGCAAGAACTTCGACGAAGCCTATGAAGCCGCTCTCAGGAG
>DATEVI010000433.1:0-3777 GCA_035281865.1 Geobacteraceae bacterium
AAAAAGCGGTGATGAAATCTTCACCCGCTTTCTTGAACTTCCTCAAAGTTTGCTCCTCCTCTTAAGATAAGAGGGGGCCGGGTGGAGTTATGAAGGGGGGAAGGAGTTCCAAGGGGGAAGCACGCAAAAATGCAAAATTACATCATGCGTAAGAATGGCGCCAACCAGGAAAACATTCATGTTTATAAGCGTCAATCGTGGATGAATGCCGCTTTCAAGTGAGCGATTAACACAGATACGCGAGGACCCATGGCAATGGCGGAGCTGCTGACGGAGAAGACCGGAGACGGGATGCTCCTGATCACGTTAACTGGAGAGTGGAAGCTGGCCGACTCCCTCCCTTCTCCCGACACCGTGCAGAAGGAGATCGAAACATCGCCGGAGATTACCCGCGTTTCCTTCGAAACGAAAGATGTCACGGGTTGGGACAGCGGTCTGTTGACCTTTCTGCTGACAGTCATGGACGTCTGCTCAAAGCGCGGTATTCCTGCGAACAGGGAAGGTCTTCCCCCCGGGGTCAACCGTCTGCTGGACCTTGCCACTGCCGTTCCCGAGCGGAAAGGGGCGAGACGGGGAGCCGGGCACGTCCCTTTCCTGGCCCGCGTCGGCGAATCCGCCATCTCCTTCTGGCGTTCGAACCTGGAAATGCTGGCCTTCATCGGCGAGACGTTCATGGCCTTCGTGCGGCTGTTTACCGGGAAATCCCGATTTCGGGGCTCCGATCTGATGCTTATCATCCAGGAATGCAGCGCGGAGGCCCTGCCCATTGTCTCTCTCATCAGTCTTCTGGTGGGCCTGATCCTGGCGTTCGTGGGGGCAATTCAGTTGAAGCTGTTCGGCGCCCAGATTTTTGTGGCGGACCTGGTGGGCATCGGAATAGTGCGGGCCATGGGCGCCATCATGACCGGGATAATCATGGCCGGGCGCACCGGCGCCTCCTTTGCCGCCAGTATAGGGACCATGCAGGTCAATGAGGAGATCGACGCCCTGCAGACCACGGGTGTTTCCCCCATTGACTTTCTGGTTCTCCCCCGGATGCTCGCCCTGACCGTCATCATGCCGCTGCTCACCCTTTATGCCGACCTGATGGGCATATTGGGCGGAATGATCGTAGGTGTCTTCGGCCTCGGTCTGAGTCCCATAGAGTACTATAACGAAACAGCGAAGGCGGTCAGTCTGACCAACCTGTGGATCGGCCTTTTCTCCGGCTTTGTATATGGCATCCTGATCGCCCTTTCCGGATGCATGCGGGGCATGCAGTGCGGCCGGAGCGCCTCGGCGGTGGGGGACGCCACCACCTCGGCGGTGGTTACCGGAATTGTCAGCATCGTCGTTTCGACGGCGATTATCACGGTTATCTGCAATATACTGGGGATATGAAACATGAATACTCCTGAACCCCACATAATTGTCCGGGATCTCACCATGGCATACGGCAGCTTCGTGCTGCAGCGTGACCTGTCCTTCACCGTGAACCGGGGCGATGTTTTTATCATTATGGGAGGGAGCGGTTGCGGCAAAAGCACGCTGATGAGGCATCTCATCGGGCTGAAGGAGCCGGCCAAGGGTCAGGTGTTTTATGGTTCCATGAACTTCTGGGAGGCCGAACCGGACGAGCGGGACCGGATGATGCGGCGCATCGGCGTCATGTACCAGAGCGGCGCCCTGTGGAGTTCCCTGACTCTTGCGGAAAACATTGCCCTGTCGCTTGAACTTTATACAAACCTGAAGCCGGCGCAGGTCCGGGAGATCGCTTCCCTGAAACTTTCTCTGGTGGGACTTGCGGGTTTCGAGGACTACTACCCGTCCGAGATCAGCGGCGGGATGAAGAAGCGGGCCGGCATCGCCCGGGCCATGGCCCTCGACCCGGAGATACTGTTTTTCGATGAGCCCTCGGCGGGCCTCGATCCGGTCAGCGCCCGAATGCTCGACGACCTGATTCTGCAACTGAAGGAGAGCCTCGGTACCACGGTAGTGGTAGTGACTCACGAGCTTGCGAGCATTTTTACCATCGGTAATAACTCCGTCTTTATCGATGCGGAGGAAAAGACCATGATTGCGACCGGAGACCCAAAGCGGCTGCTGGCGGAGTGCGAACATCCAACCATTCGGAACTTTCTGACTCGCGGTGAGGAGAAAGCGGAAGTAAAACCGGGGGAAGTTCCGGCGCCCTGTTTTTTGGCATGATGGAATGGTGATGTAGCCGCTGGCAGTTGGCGGCCAGTTGCCTTGTTTTGATGACGACAATATTGTCTGGGGAAAATTGCCTTTTCGTGAATGTACCTGGAAACCACTGTCTTGCACCCTCCCCCAGCCCCCCCCATCGAAGGGAGGGGGGCTTTGAATTCCCTCTCCCCTTGTGGGAGAGGGTTAGGGAGAGGGGAAAATTAATGATGCATAAATCTGACTGGACAATGCTGGGGTTAAGGGGAGAACAATCATGGCTAAACCGGCAAGCAAGACAATCATCGGCGCCTTTGTGGTGGGGGCAGTGGCCCTGGCGGTCGCCGGCATCGCGATTTTCGGCTCGGGCAAGTTTCTGTCGAAGCGGCCGAAATACGTTATGTATTTCTCCGGGTCGGTAAATGGCCTCGCGGTCGGTTCCCCCGTCCTGTTTAAGGGGGTCAAAATCGGAGATGTAACCGGCATCACCGCGCAATTCAATCCCAAGACACTTGCCTTTACCATCCCGGTCTATGTTGAATTCGATCCGGAGAGCGTAATCGCCCCAAAGGAAATGAGGATTGCGGCGGAAGAGGGAAAGTACCCTGAGTTCAAGCGTATGGTGGCAAAGGGTCTCAAGGCCCAGCTCAGGCTGAAAAGCATCATTACCGGTCAGCTTTACGTAGCCGTGGACTTTCATCCCGAGGAGCCGGTGCGGCTTGTCGGTCTCGACAAGAGATACCCGGAAATCCCGACAATCCCGTCCCCAACAGAGGTGCTGATGTCGGCCCTGGATAAGGTTCCCATCTCCGAACTCGCCGACAGGCTGGTGAAGGTGACAGAAGGAATCGAGCGGACCGTGAACTCGCCGGAGGTTGCGCAGAGCCTGAAAAACCTGGATGTAAGCCTCAAGAACCTGAGCATCCTCCTGCGGAACATAGACTCGGAGGTGAAGCCCCTGGCAACAAGTCTCAGAGACACCTCGGACGCCGCCCGCGGGGCCTTCGCCCAGGCGGAAAAGACCCTGACCCTGAAAGATGGGGAGCCAGGGAAGATCGCGGAGGGACTTCAGGGAACGCTTAAACAGGTAACGTCCGCCCTGGAGGAAATACGGACTACTGTCGCTTCATACGACAAACTCGCTGAAGATAACGCCCACATCGGCTACGAGGTGACAAAGACACTGAAGGAGATCGAGGGGGCGGCCCGCTCCATCCGACAGTTTGCAGATTATCTCGAACGGCACCCGGAAGCATTCTTGAAAGGGAAACAGCCGGTCCAAGGAGAATAAAATGATCCGACTACGTTTCGTCATCTTTCCGGTAATCGTATGCGGCCTGACGGCCATGCTTTCAGGCTGCTTCGGCACGAGCCCGCCGACCCGTTTCTACACCCTGTCCCCTCCGGAAAAGGGCGGCGGATCGATCACCCCTGGTTTGGACACCGTGGTGACGGTCGGTCCCGTCCAAATACCCGGGTATCTGGATCGCCGGCAGATCGTAACGCGTTCAGGGCAAAATGAAATTGTTCTTGCGGAGTTCGATCAATGGGCCGGTCCACTCGATGGCGAAATCATGAATTCTCTCATCGCCAATATCTCGGACCGCATGGCGC
>DATEVI010000434.1:0-3483 GCA_035281865.1 Geobacteraceae bacterium
GCCAGCCGCAACTGCGGAATGAGGCTCTTGTCCAGTGCCAACATGCGTTCGGCGCCAAGGACGGTTAAAGCCTCCAGCATCCGGTCGGCGGCGGCGACAAATCCTGACACGTCCACCCCCTGACAGACCGGCCGCACCTGCCGAAGGTACGCCGCGCCGCGTGCCATCAGGGAAACCGCACCTTTGAAATTTCCTCCCCGCCAGTGGTGCAGGGCCACTGCTACCTGCAGAAGTCCCTGGTAGAAAATCCGCATCTCGCCAACCTCGCCTGCCCACAGATCCTCAAGGGTCTCGTGGCAGTCGAACCAGTCGCCGCGGTTAAATTCGTCGATCGCACGAAGCAGTTCCCCCGGTGGAGATTGTTCACAGTGCCGCATAATCAGACCCCACTCCCATGTCTGCGAAGGGTAAGCCCTGGTTGTAGGGGCAGGGCTTGCCCTGCCCGTTTGGGCGAAGCAAGCCTCGCCCCTACAGTTCATATATTTAACCACCGGAGGTATAACTTGAGACTTTAGAGCTTGTCCTTAAATATGAACCGGGAAGCGATCATAGCATTTATTTTCCCCGGGCTACCACCAACAATCCCAGAAGCAGCCAAAATGCTTCCCGAAGACGGCGTACTATGCTGAAGGCGGCACCCAGGGGTGCACCAAGTTTAAGTCCGAGCGAAAGCAGGATATTACCCCCATCCTGCACCCCAAGTGAAACCGGGATAATGAACCCCAGACCGGTAAAGAGCATGGCCAGACCATCAAGACACACGGCAGTACCCCAGTGGATGGGATGACCTAACAGACCGAAAATGATATAGGCCTCCGCTGCATGCAGCCCCCAACTCAGGACGAGAAGAACAAAAACCGCGATGCAACGATCGGTATGTTTACGATAAAATTCGGAAAGATAAAAATCCAGGGTAGCAAGTTCTGCTTCTTTGCTGCTTAGAATTGACGGACACAGGCTGAATTTCTTCATATGGCTGATGACGGAAACACACGGGTGACTGCGCTGCACAACGACGAAGGCCACACCTGCACCTGCCAGAACGATTGCTCCAAGGCTGAGCAGACCCATATGAGGCATAGCACCAAGTAGGACGAAAGGGACAAGAGCAAGACTCATGATGATGTAAAGAACAAGGCTCAACACCATCATTCCTTTCTGGATAACCACGGATGCAGTCGCTTCTTGCCATTTGACGCCGCCGGCAGTCAGACGAATGGCCTTGAAGGGCTCACCTCCCAGAGAGGCGGTCGGGGTAAGTTGATTCAGGGATTCTCCAGCCAGGCGAAGAAAAAAAAGGCGTGTAATAGAAGGGCAAGTCTCCCTGTTGAGCAGAAGAATCTTCCAGGAAATTGCTCCCAGGAAATTTATGAACCCGTACGGAATGAGAATCAAGGGCCATTTATATCCCACCTGTCGAAGGTAGAATCCGAACTGGTTCCACCCAATCTCCTTCAGCATCAGGAAGAGAAAAAGCGAAGAAACGGCCAGGAGGATTAAAGTGATGCGACGCATGGGATTTTATGGCTCCAAGTCAAAAGTCATTACAGTACACTGTTCATTGTCGATTCACCTTGCCGCATCCGCCGAAGCAACGTGGCTCACGGTTCCGGCGAAATCCCGTAATAATCGGTGTAGAACTGAAAGCGTCGCCGTTCCGTTTCACGATCAAAACCGAATTCCTCCAGGGAATACCGATGCTCACCGTTTTTGTTTTTCGGGTTTTCCGCCACAAAACGCAGCATGGCTGTCTCCGCGCCGTGGGTGAGCTCTCTGTCGAAATACCGGTAAATCTCCCGGACAATCGCCATCGGGTCTTTCTTCAGGTCCGGATACAGCACATCATGAAATCGTCCCCGGAGAGCTTGATTCTCCTGGCGAAGCTGCATGGCGACCCGAGCGCCCCCCTCCCAGCGAAGGTTGACATCGGAGCGGAGCGCATCCTGGTCCAGCCGATTGGTAAAAGGCTGGCGCAAGACTTTCGACAGACTGGCACACGAGGGCAACACCTTGAGGGGGTCGCGATGGGTTATGACGATATCCGCATCGGGATAGACATCCAGGAGCGCATCCAGGGCCATGAGGTGGCTCGGCGCCTTGAGAACCCAATGCGTCCCGGGACAGCGCCATTGCAGGTGCTGCAGGAAGAGCCGGTGAAATTCGTAGGCCGGACGCTTGTTCTGATCGTCATGCCAGATGCGGTAGGAGGAAACCTGATACATTGTCTCGAAAACATAGCTCATGAAAGAATGATCGGTAATGGCGATACACTCCTGGGGATACCTGGCGCCGATCAGGTGAAATTTCTCGAACTCCGGCATCAGGATATCGAGCCACTTGAGCTGCTTTTCGGTCTGCACGATTCTGGGGTCGGAGTCGTACGACGCGCTTTCGGGTGGCGGAGACGGACACATTACCTCCCAGATCCGGGGCGTGCGGCAACTGGGATCCTGCGCCAAAAGGCCGTGAAGAAAGGTCGAACCGCTTCTCGGAAGGCCGGTGATGAAGAGCGGGCGCCGGATCTGTTCGTCGCAGATCGCCGGGTGCAGCTTGCGGTCTTCCACCATACGGAGGCGGTTGCTCAGCATGCGCAGGATTTCCGAATGGACACAGACGCGCCCGACAAGATTCAGGTCGGCATCTCTTTCAAATGACTGCAGGAGGATATCGAGAGGCTTGCGGAACGCGTCATCGCCAAAATCATCAAGGCCCGTCCGCTCACGACTTTCTTCAATAAGGGCCGCCGCATCCAGCGTTACAAACGAGCGGCCGTTATTCAGGAAAATCCGGCTGATCGTATTTATCCCGCACAAAAGTGACGCACCCACGGCGCACAGAGGTTTCTTCATATCCGTGGGAAAAAGGTTCCTACTCGGCTGGTATCTGCGGATTCCTTCATGCATCAAATGCCCCTCCCCGTAATATTGGCGCCATTTCGATTCATTATGTTGATCGGTCGCATGGCAATCGTACTTGGAAAAGTGTAGTTTGCTTTCTCAGCTTGTCAATTTGGATGTCCGGCGTCATCGTAAATGGTAAGACATGAGATGTAATGGTCTCGCAAAAATTCATAAACCGCCACTTTTGTCATTCCGACCAAAGGGAGGAATCCTGCTTTTACGTGAAGTTAGAAGATCCCTCCCTGTCGGTCGGGATGACACCCCTGGTCTTATCGCGAATTCATAAGATCTGAGATGTAAGGTACAAGACGCACAGCCTTCTCACGTCTCACGTTCTTTGAGTTCAAAGCAGGTTGTGGTCGATCAGATAGCGGATAATGACATCGGCGCTTTCCTCGACGGAGGAGATTGAGGCATCCAACCGAATCTCCGGGGTTTCAGGAACCTCGTAAGGGGAGTTGATGCCGGTGAAATTGGGAATCTCTCCGTTGCGCGCCTTGCGGTAGAGGCCCTTAGGGTCCCGACGTTCGCACTCTTCGAGGGGAGTGTTGACGTGTATCTCGATGAACTCGTCGTGAGTCAG
>DATEVI010000435.1:0-9450 GCA_035281865.1 Geobacteraceae bacterium
CTTCCCGCCGCCCCTGAAATCCGCCCGGAATATTTCCGAGAATACCCGCCAGAAGTTGGCGAAAACCGATGCGACAAGATACGACGCAAGGAAATAACCTTCGGCAAAAAGGAGCAAGGTGATCATTCCGAAAGAAACGCAGGCGATCATGGTGATCGGCTGGATCGGAACTACCTTCCGACCCTCCAGCCCGGAAGCGTACGATATTTTCTTGCTGCTTCCGTGGAACACGAGAGGGACCTTTTCGAACAGCCGTCTCAAAATACCACGGGTTTCTTCAACCGGTTTTCCGTAGCAGCAACCATAGCTCAGGCAGGAGAGCCTACCCATTCCCTCTCCGAAAAGAAACGACACCGCGCAGGCGGCGAGCGTCTGCGCTATCGGCAACTCGAAGCCCATGGCCTTTCCGGCAAATCGATTCAGCAGGATGATGAGAAAAGGGGCGGCAATTGCGCCGACGAAGGCCGCGCCGCCGATGGTGAGGGTGGCGGCTTTCCTTTCGACGATGCGTGCCACCAGGCTCGACGCCGGAACGCAGATAAGCAGGAGAGAAAGAAGCAGCAGAAGTCCTGCGGAAAAGGGCTTTCCGACGGAACCGAGCATGACGAAGAAGATCATGGCGGCGAAGACATTGGCGCTGGACAGCAACAGGCCGTACCAGGTAATGTTCACGGCATCCCATGTGCCGTCGTCCTGTTTTTTGACAGGAATGGAAGCGAAGAACTGCCAGTTTTCCTTCGGCAGCACTCTGACTCCCCACCATATGCAGACGCCACAGAAGATTCCCAATAAGGCAATGAACAGATAATTACCGATCATGAGCAGCCCTCTTTCCAATGGTCGATCTCACTTCCAACTCCGTTTCAACAAGCGGTTTGTCGAGCCATGCGGCAAACCGGTTGTCGATATCGCCTCGCAGCTGATTCCGTATCAGGTCGTCGGAGAAAATCATTCTGTCCTTCTGGAAAAACAGGACTACGCTGCTGCTTCCCGGTCTGAACAGGCTTTTTGGTTGCCCTTTGCGGATGAACAGGCCGGGCGTTACCGACACCGGATCATCATAGCGGTTGTCGCTGTAGCACTGTGTTATGTCGCCTATCATCATCGCGACAATCTCCACCATGACGACCGTCCCGACATTCGAGCCTTCCTCGACGTCGGTGTCGATGACCGTCACGACACGCCTGTTTTTCGAAAGCGGCGTCGCCAGGGCGATTGCCGACCGGGGGTTGCACGAATGGAACGCTCCGTCCAGTCCGTATATGTCGGTGACGACCCCGGAAACCGGCGCATGGTTGTGGTGATACTTTTCCGGAGTCAGCCGGAACACGGCGAAGTCGGCGTCCTCGAATTTCTCGTGGAGATCGTGTCTTTCTTCCCCAATGAGTTCCCGGAAGTCGAAAAACTTCCCCTTCAGGAAAAGAAGGGAAGTTTCCTTCAGCGAACCGGCGAACATTTTCGAATCGGCCGGCGACACTATCGAATCAGGGTCCGTGTCCATGGGCCTGCAGCGCCAGTAGGCTATCCGGCGTTCGAAAATTTTTCTCGGGGTGTCCAGTTCGCCGGGCGGCAGGAGACATTCATCGACATTCAGGCCCGTCTTGCGGATAAACCGCGCCGCACCTGAAAAGCGGGAATCAAGGGCAAGGTCGTAATTGACGAAACCGAGGACGCCGGTAGCCGCCGGGCTGGTAAGGACGTTGAAGAGCCAACCGGTCTTTTCCCGTACCGTGCTGTAGATGAAATCGATGACCCGGTCGGCCAGGAATTCCTCATTGCAGACCGAGCCGTTGCTTCTCCTGACGAATTCGTGTCTGTTATTCATAGGTTACTCACCGCCTCGATGGTGTCGAAATGAACCGACAGGACGACAAGGCTGATCAGCTTGCCGAGGGCCTCCTCTGTTATCCGGTCATTCACCACGTCCGCCTCGATTTCCTTCAGGAAATCAACTGCGTCTTTTGATCCGAGAATCCGATTCATGATGGTTTTTTCGCCCTCCTTCAATGGGCGGGCGGAGGAAAAATCCTCCATGAGGAAGGCAAGGGCTTCATGCATGTGTTTGTCGCAAAGCCCAGTTCTGTAATAGCGCTCCGCGGCGTTGTTGAACTCCGATGCGGATACCGACAATGGATCCTTCGCGCCGATGACCTTCAATATCCCGCCGGTCAGTTTCCCCGACGCGGTAGACCCGCCGTCATTCAGACGCGATTTCAGATCGTTCATGGTTTCACGCAGCCCGAGATTGTCGACCAGTTCCCCGGCCTCGTCCTCGAGTGTTTTCATGAGGGCCAGACGATAGTCGGCATTTTTGATCTTCAGATAGTTGGGATAGCGGGTGCTCGACCTGACGTTTCGCGCTCTTTTCAGGACATCCATGAGAAAACGGTTTCCGGTATCCTTGCGCACGTAAAAGGATGACAGGCCGATTGCCCCGCCGAAAAACATCTGGCGCCTCTCGCTTTCCACATGGGGGGTGTCCGGAATATCCCCGTGGGAAACCTTTCCCTCGGCGATCAGCTTGAAGGCAAAGGCGCTGATCAGCATCTGCAGGTTCACGGCGTTTGCCATGTCGTCCCGAAGACTTTCGAAGAGACTGTACTGTCGGGCCTCGAATCCGGAAAATCCCATTTTCGCGAATTCCCTGAGCTTGATGAGAAGATAGGGGGACATCCCCTGGTCGAAGACTCCAAGCTCGGCCAGGTCATCCTTGAGCCTGTCGCTGTTTCCCGGCCGGCCGTCCAGGGCCGGGCTCCTGTCGGTGCTGAGCAGGCAGACCAGATAATCGATCAGCCTGAAATCGTGGACGAAATCGCCCTTCAGGTTGAAAACGAGGCTTATCAGTTTGTCCAGCCATACCGGCCCGAAGGGAGTCACGGGGGTGCCGAAGATGCCGATTTTCGCCTTGTATTTCCACAGTCTCCACAGAATTCGCAGGTGCGTGTAATCCAGTTCGTGGGCAAGAAACCCCAGCGCCTTTTCCGGGTGAAAGTCAGTGTATCCCAGACGGTACGGGGCGGCGCTGTAGGTTCCGGCGAAGAGGGGCAGGAAGTGCTCGGAAATCTTTATCACCAGATCGCCGATGTATTTCTCGTGATATTCGCCGAAGTCGCGGGTTCCGGCGGCCATGGCGCCGGTGATTTTCCTGCTCCCGAGACTTACGTGAGTTCCGTTGTTGGCAAGGCTCACGTTGGATGTATTCGGCAGAACCACCAGGTTGTTCATTATTATTCCAGCATGCTTCAGCTTTGCCACGGCATTGAGCTGGCTTCGGCTCAAGACCTTGTGGCAGAGACGCATGTAGCGGTATTTCTCCTCCCCCTTGTCCCACCCGGAAAGACATGGGCTGAGGAACAGGTCCCGGTAAAAGGAATCGGAAATATATTCGTTCAGGGATTTCTGTCGCGTGGGCGGATGGGGAGCAAAGTAGATCATGGCATTCTGGCCGCTGTCCCTGAGACCGAAGCTCCTGTTGGCGTACATGACCAGCAATTGTGTAAGAAACATCCGCTTGGATGCCTCGCGCGCCACCGCAACACCCATTTTCGTCCCGGTTCGCATGGGAACCACATGGAATGAAAAGGTCTCGGGCGAGGTGTTGTCGTTGAGATAGTGTCCCATCAGCCTGGTCGCGGTTTCCCGGAGGAGAAAGGGAAGTCCTTTGCTGCTCCCGACGAATTGGGCCATGGCCAGTTTTACAAGGTAGCTCACCGGGACGCGGACCATCTCGGCCCCTTCGCCATCTGTAAAGACGAACCGGGAAACGTCCGACCTCTTCGTATCCGAAGGCGAAGATTTGTCGGCCCTCAGGTCGCTTTCGAATACCTCATTGGCATATTCGCACAAGAACTTTCTCTCGAAACGTACCCAGCTGTTTTCCCAAATGTTCTCGGTGTTGCCGTTCAACACCCTTTCCAGGTCCGTGAGAAGCCTTTTCGGCATGTCTCCCGCCGCCGCCCGCCGCACGGCGTTGGCGAAGAAATTGGAATTTTCTATCATCAGCGGAAGATCGACATCGTTCTTCGTGCCGTGGACCGCAACCTGCAATTCCGTTTCGGTGCCTGCCGTGACGTCATCGATTGCGAAAGGGAGTTGTTCGTGATTGACCTTTCCCGAGGAATTCAAGATGCCGAGTGCGTCAAAAGCCTCTCTAATTAACTCATTGCCGTGTGATCGGGTGTTTTCGTGCAGGATGAGCTGTCGGTGTGAAGAGTTGGAACTTCGTGACATGAAATGTCCTCTTGGTTGTTGTGGATCAGGTCGGATAATGAAACTCGATAATTCGGGCCTCATTATTAACCGAGTTCTTTTAGATGAAGTTACAGTTGGCAAAATATGGCGTTACAAAAGGCATTACGAAAGCATTCACCTAGATTTAACCAAAATGTAACATTCAAATTACGGCAAATAATGTATTGGTAGAAGCCACCCGTCAGGCATTCAATATGTCACCGTAGGGGCGGGCCTTGGTCCGCCCGAAATGGCGCCCACAAGGGGTGCCCCTGCTCGGCATAATCTCCCAGGAAAGACTACTGTTAATGAAAACATCGAGTTTATCGCGCAAATTTCTCAGGAGGGTTCTGGTGCTTCTTCTGGTCGGTCAGGTTGCGACCCTTGCATGGACCTTTCAGGACCGGAAGAAGCTGGAAGAGGGCAAACTGGACAGACGGGCGAAACTGTTCGCCGGCATGGTCGCCCAATCGGCGGCGCGTTCACTGCTCGACAATTATGACTTTACCTACCTCTCGATACTGATAGACGAAATTCTCAAGGACAGCGACATCGTTTCAGTGAAGTTTAAAGACCATCAGGGGCAGGAGTTCGTCTTTGCCCCAAATGATCGAAAAGCGGCATCGCTGAAAGCCGTATCCGTGCCGATTTCGACAAGGCTCGATGAAGTCGGCGAGGTCAAAATATCCTATACCCTCGACACCATACGAAAACAATTGGCTCTGCATGTTCTTTATCTCTTCCTCATGCAGGGAGTGGTCTTTCTGATGCTGCTCCTGATGATCCGTTATTTCTTCGGCAGGGTTCTGGGAAACAGGATCAGGCAGGTGGGAAATGTGATCGAAGAAGTGAAAGGGGGGAACCTCATGACACGCGTCAATTACGGCAGGGTGGATGAAATCGGCACCATCGCCAACGGATTCGACTTTCTGGTAGACCATCTGGCCGGGACCGTCGACAAAATGAGGGCTATTTCCTGCAACCTTTCCATTTCCGTTGACCAGGTCAATCACACCCTGCAGCACATGATCGAAATGACCGGAAATCAGCAGAAGACGACGAAGGCCATTTTCCGTTCCGTTGACGAAGCCTCGTGTTCCCAACAACTGATCGTGGAAAACACCAACAATCTCCATGCACTCTCCCGGACAAACAATGCTGCACTGGAAGGCATCAGGACAACCTTCGACGGAGTCGTTGCCGGTGTCGATGCACTGGATACCAGTGTCGGCGCGTTCTATTCAAGCATTGCCCAGTTGAGGAGTTCGTCCAAAGATGTGGCGTCTCTGGCCGAAAGGGCCGCCGTATCGGTGCGGGATGCTTCCGGTACGATGGATTCCATCAATTCTTCAGTGGCCAGGATAAACGAGGTGGTTAAGGACTCCACCTCTCTCAGCATGCATGTGACTGAGATCATTTCAGGGAAGGGGATCGCCGCCGTAACGGATGCCGTAGATGCGATGCAGAGAATCGAGTCTTTCTTCAACACCCTCTCCGCGACTATAACGCAGCTCGATTCTCGATCGAAGGACATCGCCAAAATACTAACCGTCATCCAGGGTGTAACCGAGCAGGCACATCTGCTGAGCCTGAATGCCCAGATAATTGCAGCCCAGGCGGGAGAAAACGGCAAGAGCTTCGAAGTGGTTGCCGGTGAGATGAAGATGCTTTCCGCCAAGACATCGAGCTCCGCCAAGGAAATTGAAGGCATTATCAACACGATTCAGCGGGAGATGAAATCGGCGGTCGGGGCAACCGCGGAAACTTCCCGCAACGTGCAGCAGGGGAGGGCCGTCGTTGCCGTCGCGGGTGAAATTCTCCATGAGATTCTCGATGTTTCCCGTCAATCCACTCAAATGATGACAACCATCGCTGACTCGACGGTCGAGCAGAATTCCCTGATAGGCGCCGTTTTCAAAGACATCAGGGTCCTGAGGGACCTGAACGAGAAGGTGAAGATGGCCACCGGCGAGGAGGAGAAAAGCGCGGCATATCTGTTCGATGCGATCGGCTCCATCTGTAATTCCATGGGTGAAACGCGGAAAGAAACCAAGGAACAAGCTCAGGGCCTCAAGATCATTGTCGAAAATATGGACGTCGCCAACAGGCAGACGGAAGAAATCGCGTCGGCCTCCTTCGAACAGCAGAAGGTGAACGATGCGATCATTTCATCCATGAACGATGCATCCCACACGGGCAACGACATGATTGAAGCCGTGCAGGAGGTCTCAGCGAGTATCGGCGGTGTTTACAGGGAGCTCGAACGTTTGCGGAGAGAGATGGAGTTCTTCAGGACGGAGGGAAATCAAGGCTCAGCCCGGCAGAAGCTCATGACACCTGACGGAGTCATGGCCCGGCGCTCCACCAGCCGTGATAGCTGAAGGGGACATGGTGACGGAGGTGAATGGTCGCGACAGGTCCATCGCTGATTCGGTCCGCTCGGAGAACAGCCAGAAAGCTCTTTTTCGTGTGGCTGTCATAGACCTCGGTCAGAATCCACCCCGCTTCCTCATCATCGCTCAGATAGCGTAAGTTTGGTACCGGAACAAATACCGGCTCCCCGCAGTAGACCGCTTCACCGAAGTCGTAGCTCTCCTCTCGCCCGGAACGCATGTCGATGCGGCAGACGGAAGTCCAGAAAAAGTCTCCAGGCCGGGCTTTGGCAATATAACCGAAGCGGTAATCCTGACAGCGGTGCAGTTCATTCACCCGCGGCCACTCGCAGTTCCCATGGTCCAACGTCTCCTGGCTGATGGTCCGCGACGCAGGGTCTATCAGGTAACGGCGTACTTCGCCGGGAAATGTATGTTCTCCCTTGCGGCCGGCCATGACCGCGGATACGACCGGGTCCGCGCCAATGAAGTGGTTGGGGTTCCGGTAGCCGATGAAGTCGGCGATGATCTCCCTCCCCTTTTCATGTGCATTGATTGAATGCCACATGAAACAGGCAGTGGTTTCCATTACGAGCGGCGCACCGTCCCCTTCCCGATTTACCACCATGATGAGGTTTCCATGTTCCGGCCGCCATCGGAGCGATTCGGCCATGCTCCTCCGGCCCAGCAGGAAGCCCCAGAGGGCGATCTCGGCCGGGTGCAGACTAAAGATCATGTGGCGGTTGGAGACAAACCAATCGTGCATGTAGACATAACGCGGCATGGGGATCTTCCGGTGCATCTTCAGTCTGCCGGCGGGGGTGAAGACCGTGATGTGGAGCTCCGGCTCAAAGCCGTAGAGTATACCGAAATGAAGCCACTCCCCGGTCACCGGGTCCATCTTCGAGTGGGCCGCATACGTGGTTAGCCCATCAGGGAGTCCCAGCCGGGACTCCCCAATCGTCTCCAGTGTCCCGGGATCCAGTTCGTACGGGAGGCCCATCTCGTCAAAGGCGTAGAGTCGGCCTCTCCATATGTAGACCGTAACCCCAGCCTGGTTCTTGATCCGGCCTGCGCCCAGGAAATTTGCCCAGAAACCGCCCGAAGCCTGGGTGCTCCAACTCGGGTAGATAAACCTGCCTGAAGCCGCTTCCGCGGTAAACTTGGCGGTGCGCACGAATCTGTTCGTGTAGTGAACGCCTCCGTCATGAAAACGGAACGCCTGCACCATCCCGTCTCCGTCGAGGATGTTCCGTTTGCGCAATCCACCCCTGTCGAATAACCCCGGACCGTTTCGATAAAGGGTTCCGCGCAGTTCGGCGGGAACCTTTCCCTCCGCTCGCGCCTCATAATCATACTCCTCGCGCAAAGAGGTCGCTAAGCCCAGGTAAGGCCTTGCCGGGTCGCCGAATTCCGGAAAGATCCCTTTACTGAGCGGAGGGCTCGATGCACACCCCGGCAATGCCAGGCACGCCGTGGCTCCACCTACCATCCCCAGAAATTGACGACGTGAAAGCATTTCCCCTCCTCACCGGCCATAAGGGACCCAGAAAATACCGATTTACCATCTCACATCCCGTCTTCGGGCCGTCTTTCGTTGCGCCTCAATCGCAAAATCCTCGACATAGCCCTGCTATGCCTGCGGTTTTGCTCAATCGGCACAACAAAATACGACCCAAATCCGGGCGCGATCTTGGTACATCGGTATTCTCCGAATCCCTTACAGGCATAATGAAAAAGTATAGCATTGGTTTGCTGAACGGCTATAGCGAGCCTTGCCAAGGGAACAAGCTGGTGTATAGTTTTACGCATGTTAATTATCTTCGGGAATTGGAGGACCTTATGACAAAACATCTACCATTTATCCTCTGCGTCGTCGCGACGCTTATCTTGATGGCTGGGACTGCCATGGCGGACAGTATCAAGGGAAGAGTTGGGCTCACTGGTCGGGTCGGGTTCGCAATTCCGGCCGACAGCGACATCAATGGTGTCAAGGTGGACACGGAGACGGGCTTTATCGGCGGAGGTGGTATCATTTACGGCATAACCGACAACATCGCCACGGAACTGGATGTCACCCATGCCTCGTACGGTTCCGGTACCATCGTCGCCCCCGCCCCATTCGGCGGGAGTGATTTTGATACTACCAATATCTCTTTAGGAGTGCAGTACCGCTTCACCAATCTCCCTATCAGCAAGCTGGTTCCCTACGTCGGCGGCGGACTTGATATCCTTGTTAACGATGCGAGTACCGGGGGAATTTCCGATATCGACACCGTGGTCGGCGGCCACCTGAGTGGAGGCGTCGATTATTTTCTCCTGAAGGAGCTTGCATTAACAACTGAAGTGAAGGGAGTTCTTGCCCCCGACGCCGATATTCACAATTCCGGTGGAGCAAAAATAGGAAACTTTGATCCCAACAACTTTTCGATGACCTTCGGTGTCAGGTATTTCTTCAACTGATGGTTGTGAGGGGAAGACGACGGTAAACGGGGTAGGAGGCCTCTGCGAGTACCAGCGTTTTATACGGCAGCCCGGTCTTTTTGCTCTTCGGTTCACATCAGCATGTGATCTCTCAAATTGTCTAAGGTAGAAGTGGGTGGCGCGTAGCATTCGGCAATTCCGCCAGCGATACGCCCCCATTTTCCCTGTAATATGCGGCCCGTTCAGGCCGGTCGAAACCGGCAAAAGAGCTCAATGGCCTTGCCTGAGCGCTTCGATGCGCTCCTCCAAAGGCGGGTGGGTCATGAACAGGCGCTTGAGGCCGCTGCCGTAGCCGCCCGAGATGCCGAAGGCGGCCATCTGGTCGGGCAGGTGCGGCTGATTGGCCGTACGCTGCAGCTTCTCC
>DATEVI010000436.1:0-6354 GCA_035281865.1 Geobacteraceae bacterium
TTTCCCGGAGCAAATAGTACGGCCTTCGTGCAGGATAAACGTTCGAGGGAAAGCGACCGAATCCAGCTGGTCATTCGATACGTGCGATAAAAGATGACAGATTACTTTTTGCTCCGGGAAAGCCCCAACCCGACTCCCATCGCCTGTTTGCCGGAGTTTACGGAAGAAAAATAATGTGACGACAAAGAAAAGGCGGCATGTAGCCGCCTTTTCGTCAGTAACAATTTTCCGCACAGGAAAATCAATGAACCATGTATTTCTCGGTTTCGTGGGGAATTACCTTTGGAGCCGATTTGCCATAGATCACATCTTCGTCGATCACGACCTCTCCCGTCAGTTTCTGGGAAGGAATGTCGAACATGATGTCCAGCATCGCTTTCTCCAGCAGCGTTCTCAGACCCCGCGCCCCCGTATTGCGCTTCATGGCTTCGCGTGCGACGGCGACCAGTGCCCCGTCGGTAAAACGAAGCCGGACGTGCCCCAAGGAAAACAGTCTCTGGTACTGCTTCACAACGGCATTCCTGGGCTCCTTAAGAATTCGAACCAGTGCTTCCTCGTCGAGCGGACTCAATGCCGTCATGATCGGAAGACGTCCGATGAATTCGGGGATAAGGCCGTAACGGAGCAGATCGCCCGTTGAGATTTCTGCAAGGTATTCATCACCTTCATCACTTGTCGACGATGAACTGAAACCGACCGACGTTGTCGTCAGACGCCTCTTGACCATGTCTTCCAACCCGGCAAAGGCACCGCCGCAGATGAAGAGAATATTGGTAGTATCAACCTTTATGTATTCCTGCTCGGGGTGCTTTCTGCCGCCTTTCGGCGGTACGTTTACCACCGTGCCTTCGATGATTTTGAGAAGCGCCTGCTGAACTCCTTCTCCCGAAACGTCCCTGACGACGGAAGCCGAATCGCCTTTTCTGGAAATCTTGTCGATTTCGTCAATGTAGATTATTCCTCTCTGCGCCTTTTCCACGTCGAAATCGCAAGCCTGCAACAGGCTCAGGACTATATTTTCGACATCTTCCCCAACATACCCGGCTTCGGTAAATTTCGTGGCATCAACGATAGTGAAGGGAACGTGGAGGATACGGGCCATCGTCTGCGCCAGCAGTGTCTTTCCCGATCCGGTAGGCCCTATCAGCAGTACGTTGCTCTTCTGGATTTCCACGTCACCCTGTTCGGACACAGTTTCTATGCGTCGATAATGATTGTATAAGGCGACTGAAAGTACCTTCTTCGCGTGGTCCTGTCCTATTACATATTCATCGAGTACGTTCTTGATCTCCAGGGGGGTGGGCAGGGAGGCGTCGAAATGATGAGTTTCGACCTCACCATGGAGCCTTTTTCTTTCCGCGACTATTTCGTTGCAGACGCTTATGCATTCATCGCAGATGTAAGCAGCTGACCCTGCCACCAGGTGGCATACCTCATCCAGGCTTCTGCCGCAGAAGGCGCAGGTCTGATCTTTCGATATCTCGCTCAAATTATTCATAAAATTCGCTCCTTAACATAAACTGAAGAAGACATCAAGCGGCCTTCGGTATGTCGTATTTGTCCAGAAAGGCCTTTGCGTCCCAGGCAATCTTCGTTTCCTCGCATATTTGGAAAATATGTTTGGGCAATAGATTCCTGTTGAATGAATCCTGCTGCTTCAGATTGTACGTTCCGGAATAGCTGTTGCCGTCCTCGAAAACAACCTTGAAACTGCAGTTTTCAGAATAACCGTTGGCGGATGCGCTTTTTGCCCAATATTTCAGGATCACATCCGCTTCGTCCCACGTGCCGAGAAAGACTTCATATGGTCCCCTTGGCGACCAGTCCTGACGCCTTATCAGGATACCCTTTACGGGTACCTTTCCGTCTGTATAAAAATAGTTCATATATTCTCTCCACATAGCAAACAACAATTCACGGCGACTTGCCGTAGAATCCTTATATCGCTATATATACATAAGTAGTTTTGTAACAGAATCGCATTAGCAATGTATTTATGTCAAGATATTTTTCCTTGAACTTCTTGAGGTTATCTTGTCGTTTTTAATGTTATGCTCGAAGTCAAGCAATTCGTTAACCATTATGTTTTATGAGGTTGACAATGGTTATTTCATGTGTTAATCCCATACGAACGGAGGATTCATGACTGTTTCATATGCGGACGTTGCCGCACGTATACTCGACGGCGGCTCGATAACCTGGAACGAGGCAATTGAAATCGCGAACATTCCCGATGCGGAAACCTTTGATCTGTTGTATCAGGCAAACCGACTCAGGAAACATTTCTGTGGTGAACAAATCCATCTCTGCTCCATCATAAACGCAAAATCCGGGCTATGTCCGGAAGACTGCTCCTTCTGCGCCCAGTCTGCCCATCACAGGACAGATGTCCAAGTATACCCTCTCGTAGACGATGAGGAAATCGTAAGAAGCGCCCACACTGCAACAATGGAAGGCGCGGGCTGCTTCGGCATCGTGACCAGCGGCACGACGACCGGAAGGGGAAGTGAGCTCGACCGGATATGCTCGGTAATCCGCAAGATCAGAAGCGAAGGGGAAATTCAACCGGCATGCTCCCTGGGAATCATAGACCGGGAAACTGCTGTTGTGCTCAGGGATGCCGGAATGATGAAGTATCACCATAATCTGGAAACCGCCCGCAGTTTTTTCCCGAATATTTGCACCACCCATGACTACGAAGAAGACGTTCAGACTGTGCGAGCCGTCAAAGAGGCCGGACTCAGGGTCTGTTGCGGCGGCATATTCGGCCTTGGGGAAACACCCGAGCAACGAGTCGAGTTTGCCTTCACGCTCAAGGAACTGGAGGTGGATTCCGTACCGATCAATTTCCTTAACCCTGTTCCCGGCACAAGGCTGGCCCATGCGGATTTCCTTACTCCCATGGAATGCCTCCGGATCATCGCACTTTTCCGATACGTAATGCCGGACAAACAGATTTCGGTATGCGGCGGACGGGAGAAAAACCTGAGGGACCTGCAATCGTGGATGTTCTTTGCCGGGGCAAGCGGCACCATGGTCGGCAACTACCTGACCACCACCGGCAGGGAACCCGAACAGGACCTGCAGATGTTCCGCGACCTGGGACTGGCGATTCGCAAGCCATGACCAACAAGGGAATTTTCATCACCGGGACGGACACCGGCGTCGGCAAAACGGTTGCAACGGCAGTCATTGCCAGGATACTGCGCGGCCACGGTGTCAAAGTCGGGGTCATGAAGCCGGTCACCAGCGGATGCATCGTTGTCGACGGCAAACTTGTCTCGGAGGACGCCGAGCTTCTCAAATGGGCAAGCGCGACCACGGCTGCTGATTCGGACATCGCCCCTTACCTGCTGTCAGCCCCCCTCGCACCGTCGGCAGCAGCAACCCTCGATGGCACAAGGATATGTTTCAGCACGATACGCGCGGCGTATGAACGTCTTGCGGCCGTCCATGATTTTGTCCTGGTAGAGGGAGCAGGCGGCCTGATGGTCCCCCTCATCGAAAATCTCCTCGTGTCCGACCTTATCGGGTACCTGGGCCTCCCGGCGTTGGTAGTTTCACGCCCGAACCTCGGCACAATCAATCACACCCTGATGACCTGCTTCTGCGCGCAACAGATGGGCATAGAAATCAAGGGAATAATCGTCAATAACTATCCCGAAAATCCCGGACCTGCCGAGAAGTACGCTCCGGCGATGATCGAGGAACGTTCAGGCGTTCCGGTGCTCGGCATTTTCCCGCACGTGAATGAAACGGACCCCGCCACATTAACGGAGGCCGTATACCGGAAGATCAGCCGTGACGAGACCCTTTGCGCTGGTCTGATTGGCTTGATTACCTGATTGACTCTATTAAACATCAGGAGGCATTTGACATTGTCTGAATTCGATACACACACACTGCAGGATTATGACCGCACGTATGTATGGCACCCCTTCACCCAGATGAAGGAATGGGAATCGGACATGCCCATCGTCATAGAACGGGGAGAAGGCTCATATCTGATAGACACCGATGGCAACAGGTATCTCGATGGTGTTGCATCGATATGGACAAATGTGCACGGCCACTGCAGGGAGGAAATCAACGCGGCGGTAAAGGCGCAGGTGGACAGGTTGGAGCACTCGACCCTCCTCGGCCTGGCGAACGACAAATCGGCGGTCCTCGCCAAAAGGCTCGTCGACATCGCCCCTCCCGGCCTGTGTAAGGTTTTCTATTCCGACAACGGCTCGACCGCAGTCGAGATCGCCGTGAAGATGGCCTTTCAGTACCAGCAGCACAGGGGTGGCGGATACTCCACAAAAACCAAATTCATATCCTTCAAGAACGCTTACCACGGCGATACCATCGGTGCCGTCAGTGTCGGCGGCATCGACCTTTTCCACGCGGTTTTCCGTCCACTTCTCTTTCCTACCATTCAGGCGCCGTCTCCTTACTGCTATCGATGTGAACTGGGAGGATCGGGAGACAGCGAATCATGCGGGCGTCTCTGTCTGCGGGAACTGGAACGGCTTATGTCCGACCATTCGGAGGAAATAGCGGGACTGGTTATAGAACCTCTCGTACAGGCAGCGGGCGGGATGATCGTCCAGCCGGAAGGTTTCGTCCGGAAAGTGCGTGAGCTCTGTACCAGATACGACATCCTTATGATCGCCGACGAGGTTGCCGTGGGCTTCGGCAGAACCGGAAGCATGTTCGCCTGCGGCAAGGAAGGCGTCACCCCCGACATTATGGCCCTGTCCAAGGGGCTTAGCGCCGGATATCTCCCCCTGGCGGTCACCATGACCACGCGGGAGGTCTACGACGCATTTCTCGGTGAGTATGCCGAACTGAAGACCTTTTTCCACGGACATACCTTCACCGGCAATCCCATAGCCTGCGCCTCTGCGATTGCGAGTCTGGAGCTTTTTGAAAAGGACCGACTGCTCGACAATCTGCCGGCAAAGATAGACTACCTGGACCGGCGTCTTCAATCTTTGTCACACCTGAAACATGTTGGTGATGTACGTCAGGAAGGAATGATCGGCGGGATAGAACTGGTCCGGGACAAGGAAACAAAGGGACCTTTCCCATGGGAAGAAAGAATCGGGGTCCGGGTATGCCGGGAAGCCTTAAAACATGGCGTGTTTCTGCGCCCTCTCGGCAATGTCATCGTCGTCTTCCCTCCCCTCTCCGTTTCCATGGAGGAACTTCAAATCCTCATGGACGGGATCGAAGCATCAATCAGGGAAGTAACGGAACAGGCCTGTTGAAAATAAAAACAGACGTGGCCGTCATTCAGCCAGCAATCTGCGCATGAACCCCAACGCCAGTTCATACACTCCCCGGCGCTTAGACTCGCGGGGCCCGGCAATGTTCAACACCCGCACCCCATACGTATCCGCCCACGAAGACACTGCCGTCGGGTCCGGATTATCTTCCAGCTGCACAACCAGCACCGGCTTCCGGTGTTTTTGGGCCAGCTGTACCGTAAGGAGGGTACCGTTGGAGAGTTTCCCCATGTTCAGTACCAGGGTAGCGTCGGAATCGACGACGTTTCTCTCCGTCCTTGCCCCGTATTCCGGGGATTCGAGCTCGGTCACCGGGTAGCGATCCGGTATCCGGCCATCCTCCGCAAGCCTTCCTTCGGGACACCACCCTCCCACCGAAATGCCCGCCCCCATTGCGGCATCAAGCCCTGCCCTGTCCACGCCAGTCTGACCTCCGGAAACGATCCGTTCAACACTCACGTCGCTGACTCCTTAATGTAAGAAGACACCTCACTGAAATATGCGTAAAATTCAGCGCCAATAGAGTAAATACCCTGTAGTGATGCTACAATGATATCAGAAGTCGGCAGCAGTCCAAATGGATATTGGCTACAGGAGTCGGCATGTCGGGGAAAGTGATCGTCACCATATCGCGTAAGATGGGAAGCGGCGGATCATATGTGGGAAAGATGGTGGCAGACCGGTTGGCAATCAGGTACGTGGATAGGGAGATATTGCGCAGGTTGTCTGCCTACCTCCAGGAAGACGAGAAAATCCTTTCCGGCAGGGAGGAGCGCATTTCAGGATTCTGGGAGAGGGTATTGCAAAGTTTCAGCTACGGTATTCCCGAAACGGGGTATGTTCCCCCTCCCCTGCGTCCCATACCCGACGAGGATTTTTTCGCCGCTGAAGCGAAGATTATCAGAGAACTTGCGGAGAACAGTAGCGCGGTTATCGTGGGACGGGCCGGCTTCCACATCCTGAAGGGAAAACCAGGCCTGGTCAAGGTGCTGCTCCATGCGCCAAGGGAATCCCGCATAGAGCGCGTAATGAAAACTTACAACATCCCCGACTACGACAGCGCGCGAGAACTGGTAGATGA
>DATEVI010000437.1:0-3202 GCA_035281865.1 Geobacteraceae bacterium
TCAACATTGTCCCCCTGTTCCGGCTTTTCCAGAACACCGAGGACGGAAAACTCGAAACTCGCCGCTCCGAATTCGTTCAGATCCTTTTGCATCTCCCTGCTGAAGACAACCTTTCCCATGCGGAGTTGGAAAAGCCTGCTGTTGCGTGTACCCTCAAGATTTTGGCTTCTACCGACATATATTTTGCCGTTAGCCGTGTTGCGGATTTGATAAACTCCCATGGCAGGGCGGGTTTCCTTGTACATTCGCTTGATTTCCGTGCGATCGGTTCCCTTCTCCCCGTTTTCCGAGCCGTTCGCCTCCGTCGACGGCCAAGGCAGTTTGCCTGAAGAATCGCCGGATTGCCGTTCGCGCCAGTAACAGGCACCGTCCCGACGGACCAGTCCTTCATCCACCAGCAGGCGGCGGATGGTGCAGTAGTCGTCGAAAACGGGCGCGATGAGACCGGTCACTTCCTGTTCGCTGTAGCGGCGCCCGGGCTCGAACCGCAAGGCAAACTGTTCCAGTACGATCAGGCGTTTTTTGTGCTGCGCCGGCAGCTTCTCCAAGCGGCCATGGCGGAAAAAGGATTCCAGCACCTTTCGCCGATATTCCTCCATCCGACTGTCCTGATGGTCCCTGCTGACAGAGTGGGCCGACACGATCTCCCGCAGCGTCGTGTCGAATATGTCGTCGTTTGCCTGGACGACGACATAATACTGTTCCTTGCGGCTGCTGACCAGACCTGCCTGTTCCAGTTTGCGCAGATGGAATGAAACGGTTGACGGAGCGAGGTCATGCCTCTTTGCAATCTCCTCCACGTATTGGGAGCGTTCCAGGAGGGAACTGACGATGGTCAGCCGTGACTTATCCGCAAGGGCCTTCATAATTGCGATGCTTTGGTCGGTTTTCATGGATGGCTCCTGATTCGATATTTGTCGAAATAAAATACAGGATCAGGCGGCAGGCTGTCAATCTGTTTTTATGTTTATCGAATCAATAGACCGATAGTCTCAGGAAGCAGATAACTTTTTGAACCTTTTCATCCTTGTCAGCCACAGTCGCACATATATAATTACAAAAGTTACCAGCGTCCCGCCCCGCTTGCACAAAGTCTCACACTATACTGCCTGAGGCCTTGGAGATAAGCAGGTTGTAATAACTGGACGAACTGCTGTTGCGCATCCACAAGAAAGGGATCTCAATATGACTTCGAAAAAACTACCTATCGCCGCAGGCAAGAGCAGCTTTGATCTGATAGAGCCGGACAAGCTGTTCGCAAAACTCCGGCTCACGGAGGCGACTGTTCTCCTCGACCTGGCGTGCGGGAGCGGCGCGTATTCGCTTGCCGCGGCAGAGTATATCGGCGAAGAGGGGAAAATATACTCGGTCGATCTCTGGAAAGAAGGAATTGACATCTTGCAGAGGGAGACTGCCGTCAGGCAGCTGCGGCAGATTCAGGCAACCGTTGCCGACGTTGGCAGGCATATTCCACTGGCGGATCATTCGGTTGATGTCTGTCTGATGGCGACGGTGCTGCACGATCTTATCCAGGAGAATACGGAAAAAGGGGCGTTGAGAGAAGTGGCCAGGATTGTCAGGCCTGATGGAGTGCTGGCCGTTGTCGAATTCAAAAAGATTGAGGGACCTCCGGGACCACCCCTTTCGATCCGGCTTTCTCCTCAAGAGCTCGAATCGGTTCTTTTGCCCTACGGCTTTCGCCCCATCACGACAACGGAACTCGGTTCCTGCACCTATCTGTCCGTTTTTCGGCTTTCAAATACGTTGAATCCATAGTTCTTTCTCAATTCGGAGGAAGTCTGCGGGTGAAGGCCACACCCACTGATCACACAAGGCATGGCAACGCAAAGGCGCGGGGCCTGGTACCTTGAGCGTGGCCGGGACAAAGGTCCGTCTTTTTGACGACCTGGACCAGAGCCCGGTTTTTCCTTGACATTCCAGACGGGCTTCTTTAAAGTTTTCCCTACAAGGGGAGTAGCCACCGGCCAGAGATATGGCCGGCCCCGAGCCCGTCAATACTGTCGACAGACCCGGGCCGGGGGCGATGAACATCGTCAGCAAGACCTTTATCCAGGCAGACACGCCAGGGGTAAAGGTCTTTTTTATTACCCGCGGCGACAACCTACAACGTCGGAGGCAATTAAAATGAATCGACTCAAGACAACCTTTCTTCTCTCTCTCCTCACCGTCCTTATGGTCTTCATGGGAAGCCTCATCGGCGGCAAGTCCGGAATGGTTTTCGCCTTCCTGATGGCCGCCGCCATGAATTTTTTCTCCTACTGGTTTTCGGACAAGATCGTCCTGAAAATGTACGGCGCCCGGGAGATCGGCGAGCAGGACCACCCGGCCTTCTACGGCATGGTGCGCGGACTCGCCCTCAAGGCGGAACTGCCCATGCCCAGGGTCTACGTCATCCCCTCGGAGAGCCCCAACGCCTTCGCAACCGGACGCAACCCCGAGCACGCGGCTGTCGCCGCAACGGACGGCATCCTGCGCATCCTTACACCGGACGAACTGGAAGGGGTCATGGCCCACGAATTGGCCCATGTACGGAACCGGGACATCCTGGTGGGAACCATTGCAGCCACCTTTGCCGGTGCCATCTCCATGGTAGGCAACATGCTCCAGTGGGGCGCCATACTTGGCGCGGGGCGCAACGACGATGAAGAGGGCGCCGGCGGCCTGATCGGCTCCCTGGCCATGGCGATCATCGCCCCCATTGCCGCCATGCTGATCCAGATGGCCGTGTCCCGCTCCCGGGAGTACCTGGCCGATGAGAGCGGAGCCCGGATCTGCGGCAGTCCGCTCGCCCTGGCTAATGCCCTCAGAAAGCTGCACACCGCTTCCCACATGATTCCCATGACCGAGGCTCGTCCCGCATCGGCCCACATGTTCATCGTCAACCCGTTGACCGGCGGCGGCCTCATGTCCCTGTTCTCGACGCACCCTCCCATGGAGGAGCGGATCGCCCGGCTCGAGGGGATGGCGAGGGGCGGATGGTAGCCCGGAGACTCGGGAATTACAAGGCAAAGGAATAATTCCAGGAACATATTATGCGGACAAGTTTTGGAAGAATACATAAAAGGAGAACATGATGGGAAGAGAGCTGTACGTAGGACATTTATCGTATGAGGCCACGGAAGACGATTTGCGGAGGACTTTTGCCGTGGCCGGCACAGTCACTTCGGTCCATATTATCACC
>DATEVI010000438.1:0-2302 GCA_035281865.1 Geobacteraceae bacterium
GATGCGATGATACCGGTTCCGACAAACAGCGCCAACATCAAGGCGAGCACCTTGCCGAGACGCCGGAGATTGGTCATGCCGGCCACTGTGGACGATATGGAAAAGAACACCAGAGGGACGATCACTGTAAAGAGCAGGTTCAGAAATATGTCGCCCAGAGGCTTGAGAACGGCGGCATCCTTTTTAAAGACGACGCCGATTACGGCGCCGACGATAATCGAGAGGATCAAAAGGATGGAAAAGCCGTAGGATTTGAGAAAGGGAGGCAGATTTCTTTTCGTCATGCTCGTGTCACCGAAAGGTTTGCCAGATGCCAGTTTGCGCGTTCAGGCGAAATATTAACATTTTTTATACTTAGGAGAGAGCCGACGGGTCAGCACTCGACATGGGACAATCAACTGGTTAACGGAAATATGAAAATAGGGACATTCATGATCAGGTGTCAAGGGAAAAACGAAGATTTCCCGTTCAACCTGTAGGGAAGAACCTGAGGGGGAAAAGGGGACAGGTTACTTTATAACAATTAGCGGGAACACCGGCGGAAAAGTAGCCTGTCCCCTATTCCGTCCCCTACTGGAAACTGGCAAATTTCAAAAAATAACTTATGCTGAACTAGTAGTGGGAATGCGATTGATTATCTTGAGCAGCGAAAGGAGGATGGGGAGATGTCGAGAAAGAAAAGGTTATGTTCCTGCAATGTCATGTTGGCTTTGTTTTTCATCCCGTGGGCGGTGGTTCTCGTTCGCACGGAAGCTGCCTTTGCTGCCGACAAGGATGCAAAGCCGGCGGTGACACGTTACTGGATGAGCATCGCCACTGAAAAAAGCAGCATCCCGGGCATGCCGGAAGGAATGCCGGATATTGGGGGAATGTTCGGAGTGGGAGGCTCCGGAAAACGGCTGCTCTTGCAGTTGAACTCACCCCGGCCGCTTCCTGCGCAGCCTAAAGCGACCCACGACATCCCGCCGGGCCAGAACATGGGAGATACCCTGCCCTTGCTGACACCCGAACGGGAACGGCACGAGGCCTCGGAACCGGCCACGCCGGGAAAAATGGAAAAACCGAAGATGCGCATGCTTATTTACTGGGGGTGTGGGGATACTGTCGGGAAGGGACAGCCTCGCGTTCTGGATACGGAGAAGATGAGTCTCACGGATTTCGGTAAGGCCATGGCAGGGCGCAGCGTCTCCCGTCAAATTCCTCCTGCGCCAAGTTCCGGCTGGCTCTATGCGGATTGGCCCAACCGTGACAACAGCACTACCGTCCCGAAGAACAGCTCCCTCGCCGGAAGCCACTTTGTTCACGGCAATTACCTGCCCGACATCCGCTTTTCCATCGACGAAAAACACGACTTCATGGCACCGGTGGAATTTACCTCCGTCCAAGGGGGACCTGAGGATGCCATCCGCTTCCAGTGGCGCGGCATACCGACCGCAACCGGGTATTATGCCATGGCGATGGGTCACGACCAGAACAGCGGCACCATGATCATCTGGAGTTCCAGCGAACTGCCGGAGCCGGGGTACTCCCTCATGGATTACCTTCCGGATGAAGAGGTCCAGCGGATGATCAGGGACAAGGTGGTCATGTCGCCTTCTATCAATCAGTGCACGATCCCCAAGGGGGTCTTCAAGGATGCGGAAGGGGCGATGCTCCAGTTTATCGCCTATGGTGACGAACTGAACATCGTCTACCCGCCGAGAGATCCGGCCAAGCCCAAGGACCCCATCTGGACGGTGAAGGCACGGCGCAAATCCACTGGCATGCTTCCGCTCATGGCAATGGAGGGGCATAAAGAAACGAAATCCTCGAACCGGCGGGATGCGGACGAAGAAAAGGCGTCCGCTGAACAGAAGGGCCTGACGCCGGGCAAGGTCTTGCGCGGTATTCTGGGGTTCTGATGCGAAACGCAATGGGGCGGAGAAAACCTGAAGGGTCAGAAAACCTGAAGGGTCAGAGCTCCACAAATGACATGATTTTCATCAAACTTTCTGCGAAAAGTGGACCCCGTAAGACTCGTAAGATTTCCTTTCGAACTTCAACTTGAGAGGTGTTCTATGAATGTGATGGATGCGATTAAAACAAGGAAAAGTGTTCGTGCTTATCTTCCCACACCGGTTGAAGATGAAAAGCTAAATGCCATTCTGGAAGCTGCGCGGCTCGCCCCTTCGGCCGCCAATCGTCAGGAGTGGCGATTCGTGATAGTGCGTGACCGTGAGACCAGGAAAAGGCTGGCTGCTGTCGCGGGGGGCCAGGAATTTGTGGGAGACGCCCCCGTAGTCATCGTTGCCTGTGCCGAGAC
>DATEVI010000439.1:0-13857 GCA_035281865.1 Geobacteraceae bacterium
CCCGAAGGCTCTTGCCGAAGCGGCCCTAGAACTGCTCCAATCGCCGGAGCGGTGGCGGGCCGCGCGGGATGCGGCGATAGCCAGGGTCCACCGCTTCTATACCAAGGAGCTTATGGTTTCGGCCTATCGGGAGCTGTATGAAAAGGGGGTCCAGGGTTGGCGGGAATAGGTTTCGAGCTCAGGAAGCTGATGCGTAAGGACTCTTATCTGTCGCTTTTTCAGGCCTATGCCTACGCCGGAGTGATCAGCAGCGGTCCATGGATTCTTTCCATCATCGCCGTGATTTTCATCGGTATCGTTTCCGTCCCGGTGGTGGCTCCTCCTCAGCTGGTAAGCCAGTTCCAGACCGCCGTCACTTACGTCATTGCGCTGAGTCTCATTCTGACGGGATTTGTCCAGCTTGCCCTGACGCGGTACTGCGCCGACAGGATATTCGAACAGGAGCATTATCGCCTCATTCCCAGTCTGAACGGGGCAATTTTCATCGTGACCACGGTATCGGGCCTCCTTGCCTTTCCCCTCTCAATTCTGCTGTTCGACGGCCAGTCCCTGTTTTTCCGGGTCCTTCTGGCCACCGTCTTCGTTGTCATGTGCGATGTCTGGATCGCAGCCATTCTCCTTTCCGGCCTGAAAGCCTATCGGGCCGTTCTCTTGAATTTCGCCGCGGGATACGGGACCGCATTCCTTCTTTCATTCCTTCTCAGGTCGTGGAATCTGGAAGGGCTCATGCTTGCGTTTCTCACTGGCCAGTTCGTGCTCCTGATTGGCATGCTCCTGGTCGTGTACCGTTATTATCCCTCTACCCAGTTCCTGGGCTTCGATTTTCTGAAAAAGGGACGCATTTATCATTCCCTCGTTCTGACCGGCTTCTTTTACAACCTGGGGATATGGGCCGACAAGATGGTCTTCTGGTTCCATCCCTATACCGGTGCTAAAGTGATCGGTCCCATGCGGGCCTCGGAGATATATGATCTCCCTATTTTCCTCGCCTATCTGGCAATTGTACCGGGAATGGCGGTCTTTCTCGCCAGGATGGAAACGGATTTCGTGGAATATTACGACAAGTTCTACGATGCGGTCAGGGAAGGGGGGACGCTCGGTCATATATGCGAGATGAAGGACGAGATGGTGAGGATGGCCCGTGAGGGAATATACGACATCGTAAAGATCCAGTCGATCGCGGCAATCGGCGTTTTTCTGCTCGGCCGGCAACTGCTCGGACTGGCGAGAATCGACGAACTGTATCTTCCGCTTCTCTATGTCGACGTGGCGGGTGCAAGTTTTCAAGTAGTATTTCTGGGCATTATCAATGTCTTTTTTTATCTTGACCGACGTAAAAGGGTGCTTTCGCTGGTCATCCTGTTCGCCTCCCTGAACTTTGTCCTCAGTGTTCTCTCCATCATTGCCGGACCCTTTTTCTACGGGTATGGCTTTGCCCTGTCGCTGGTAGTTTCGATCTTCGTGGGAATGATCCTGCTCGATCGGGATCTTCGCATGTTGGAATATGAGACTTTCATGCTTCGGTAATCATTCTTTTCTCGCTTTACAAGGCTGATTTTCCCATGCTAGTATTTCAGCGTTTTTGGTATAGCAGCGACGAATCACAATCAGGGAGAGTTTCACATGTCAGGTCATAATAAATGGAGCACAATCAAGCACAAAAAAGGGGCTGCCGACGCCAAGCGGGGTAAAGTATTCACCAAGCTGATTAAGGAGATATCCATTGCAGCCAAAATCGGCGGATCGGATCCCGGCGGAAACCCCAGGCTTCGCACGGCCGTAGATAAGGCCAAGGCGGAAAACATGCCGAAGGACAATATCGAACGTGCCATCAAGAAGGGCGCCGGCGAAATGGATGGGGTGAACTATGAGGAGACCACCTATGAAGGCTACGGCCCGGGCGGCGTGGCCGTACTCGTGGAAGTAATGACCGACAACCGCAACCGGACGGTTTCCGACGTCCGCAGCATTTTCTCGAAATGTAACGGGAACATGGGGGAGTCGGGGTGCGTTTCCTGGATTTTCGACAAGAAGGGCCTGATCGTTTTCTCGGGGGATACCGACTTTGATAAGCTTTTCGAAGCGTCGCTGGAAGCCGGCGCCGAGGACGTCTCCGATGAGGAAGATCAGATAGAGGTCATGACTGATCCCTCCAATTTTATCGAAGTTCGTGAATCGCTGGAAAAAGCCGGTTTCAAGTACGAGTCCGCTGAAGTGACCATGATCCCGCAGACCATGGTCAAGCTGGAAGGGAAGCAGGCCGAGAGCATGTTGAAGCTCATGGACCGGCTTGAAGACAATGATGATGTCCAGAACGTTTACGCCAACTTCGACATCTCGCAGGAAGAGATGGAACGGATGATGTGAAATCTGGAGGAAAAATGGGCGGGGTCGGAACCCGCCCTAATAGTATGTGCTGGAATATTAAACAAGATCTTTTTCTCACGAGAAGCCGCAAAGTCGCAAAGACAGGCATGAAACCTGACTTGTTTCATGTCTTAACGAAGGAAATGGGCGAGTTGACGGAATGAGAATTTTAGGAATTGACCCCGGTTCCAGAATCACCGGGTACGGCATTATCGATTCGTTGGGCAACAGGCTGATTCACGTGGACAACGGCGCCGTTTTCACCGATACCGAGAAAGATTTTCCTTCGCGCCTCCACAAGATTTACCGTCAATTGTCGGAAATTATCACGGAGTACAGGCCGGAGGCGGTGGCCGTGGAAAACATCTTTTTCGCCAAGAATGTGCAGAGTGCGCTTAAGCTGGGACAGGCCCGCGGTGCCGCCATAGTGGCCGGCGTGAATGCAGGGCTTCCCGTATACGAATATACCGCCTTGCAGGTCAAGCAGGCGGTGGTGGGACACGGAAAATCGGCCAAGGTGCAGGTGCAGCAGATGCTGAAGGTGTTGCTGAACCTCCCGGAGATCGCCCAGGAGGACGCTTCCGACGCTCTGGCTGTGGCCGTTTGCCATGCTCATTCCCACGGCATGAACGCATTGAGGAGCAGGTTGGCATGATCGCACTTCTGACCGGAAAAATTGCACACAAATCGCCGGAGTTCATCATTCTGGACGTAAACGGGGTAGGTTATCGCGTACAGATACCCTTTTCCACCTATTACGAACTTCCGGAAGAGGGAATTGCCGTGTCCCTCAACATCTATACCCATGTCAAGGAAGATGCCATCAGCCTGTACGGGTTCCGCACCGCTGCCGAAAAGATCTTTTTCCAGCTCCTCATCTCGGTTTCGGGAATCGGGCCAAAGGTTGGAAAGGACATCCTCTCCAATTGTCAGGTGGAAGACCTCTCCGGCGCGATATTGAGGGGGGATCTTTCCAGACTTTGCGCAATCCCTGGGATCGGTAAAAAGACGGCGGAACGGCTGGTGCTGGAACTGAAGGAAAAGGTTCAGAAGCTTGATTCGTACACACCATCCCAGAAGGAAGGGCGTTCATCCCTGTCTTCCGGGATTCTTGACGACGTTGCCTCCGCCCTGGTCAATCTCGGCTACAAAGAGGTCGTGGTCAGGAAAGCACTGGCAGATATGGAGATTTCGGCAGACGCTTCGATGGAATTGGTGTTGAAGCAGGCGTTGAAATCATTGATGAGATAAAGCGCGGCGAACAGCGAACAGTTAAACAGTTAAGTCCTCTGTACGCTGTTCAACTGTAGCTGTTCAACTGAATCAAAGGATTGCATGACCCGTATAATAGCGCCGCAGACAACAGAAGACGATTTTCTCTTCGAGAGGACGCTTCGGCCCAGAAGCCTTGGCGAATACATCGGACAGGAAAAGGCCAAGGGCAACCTGGGGTTGTTTATCGATGCCGCGAGGAAGAGGGACGAGGCGCTGGACCATGTGCTTCTTTACGGACCCCCGGGTCTCGGCAAGACGACCCTTGCCAACATCATCGCCGCCGAGATGGGGGTCAACATAAAGTCCACGTCGGGGCCGGTGATCGAGCGGCCGGGCGACCTCGCGGCTATATTGACCAATCTTGAGCCTCATGACGTACTTTTCATCGATGAAATCCACAGGCTTTCCCACGTGGTGGAGGAAATCCTCTACCCGGCCATGGAAGACTTCCAGCTTGACATAATTATCGGCCAGGGACCCAGCGCCCGCACCATCAAGCTGGACCTGCCCAAATTCACCCTGGTGGGGGCGACGACCAGGGCAGGGCTCCTTTCCTCGCCGCTGCGCGATCGTTTCGGCGTCATTTCGAGGCTCGAATTTTATACGGAAGATGAGCTTGCGGTGATTGTGACCCGTTCCGCCCGCATTCTGGGCATCCACATAGAGCAGGACGGTTCGCTGGAGATGGCCCGCCGCAGCAGGGGCACGCCGCGAGTCGCCAATCGGCTGCTGCGCCGGGTGCGGGATTTCGCCCAGGTTCGCGCCGATGGCGTGATAACAAGGCAGGTTGCCGCCGACGCCCTGTTGCTTCTGGAAATCGACGAGATGGGATTCGATCCCATGGACAGGCTGATCATGCTGACCATCATCGACAAGTTTTCCGGCGGGCCGGTCGGGCTTGACACCCTTGCCGCGGCCATTTGTGAAGAGAGTGACACCATAGAGGATGTATACGAGCCGTACCTGATACAGAACGGTTTCCTGAACCGCACTCCGCGAGGCAGGATGGCCACCCGCGCGGCTTACCTGCATTTCGCAAGGGCGTTTCCCGAACGTCCCCAGGGAAATCTTTTTTAACGATGCAATTAGTATTCGAATTCCCGATCAATCCAAAATATACCTTCGACAATTTCGTCGTATGCGGCGGGAATCGGACGGCATTTCATTTTGCGAAGCGAGTGATGGATGCTGATGCCGGCGACAACCTGCTGTATATCTACGGGCCACCCGGCTCCGGCAAGACCCATCTGCTCATGGCCATGGGAAAGGATCTGGTTAACCGGGATCACGAGAGTCGGGACACGTCTTCAGGGATGATACCCTGTCTTTCCTTCAAGGAAATTGACGAGATATATAGAGGCGAGTATCCGGCCGAAGCGGTTTCGAAGCTTGCCGAGCGGTTCAGCGAGTATCCGGCACTGCTGGTTGACGACATACATCTCATCCCGGACAACGCCAATATCAGGGTAGAGCTGTGGCAGGTATTCAATGATTTCTACAACGCCGGGAAAAGAATAGCAATCACCGGTCTGTATCCGCCGAAGGAGCTTCCCAGCCTGGATGCCCACCTCATTTCCCGACTCCTGTGGGGACTTGTTGCGAAGATAGATGTTTCCGATGATGATTCGCGAAGAATGATACTGAAAAAACTGTCGGAGGACCGGCAGATGATCATGCCGGACGATGTTGCCGAGTATCTGCTTATGCACATCCGGAGAGATTTGCCGTCTCTGGTTGATGCCCTGGAAAGGATTCGGCTTTTTGCCCTTTCCGTGAAGCGGAAGATAACGGTGCGTCTCGCCAGGGAAGCGCTGGGGCTGTAATCGGATATGCGTTAATGCGATTTACAGCAAAACCGCGTCACTCGCTTTCCCTCTTTCCCAAGACTTATCTCAATTCATACTCGGACAATTTTACGAATGTGAATCCCCGCTTCCTCAATTCCGGTACGGCTTTCATGACTCCTGCAGCTGTTTGCCCCTCCGGGTGGTTCATGTGCAGAATGACTATGGCACCCGGCTCGGCCTTGAGCAGTGCCTCCTTGACCTGATCACCGGTATAGGTGGCGCCTGCGTCTCCAAGTACCGTAAACCCTGCCACTTCGTATCCCAACCGGTTGGCCACGGATACTGCCACTTCGTCATAGAAGGCGGTCCCGGAGCGGTAATATTCCGGTTTTTTTCCCGTCAGTCTCTGAATTTTGATGGAATTTATCTCGATTTCGTCCACCAGTTCGGCAATGCTCCTCGTCCCGGTCATTCCGTAGACTCGGTTGCCGTTTACCGACGCCGGTTTGTGATGCGTACCGTGATTGGCGATCTCGAACAGCGGATTCGCCGCAAGGCGCAGGAAAAGTTCCCGGTTGGCGTCAATCCAGCGTGCGTTGATGAAAAGAGTTGCCGGTATGTTCTCTCTCTCCAGATAGCTTATTAATTTCTGATCGAAACCTTTACCGTTCATGCTTCCACATGCATCGAAGGTAAGGGCGATAACGATGTCATTCGTTGCCAGTTCCGTCCTGACCCCGGTTACCGTTTCCCCCCATTCCTTCGGAGTTGTTCCGGAAAACTCGCCGACAATCTTTCCTTTCAAGGCGCAATACGCTTCATCAGTGTCCCCCGCTGCGGCGGAACAGGAAAAGGTTCCCCAAAAAATGAGGCACGCCGCAAGGCCGGCTGCCAGACCTGTCTTCATGTCAATGATCTCCTTCAGTTAATTAATTGCGACGGGGGGCAAACTAGCAGAAAATTTCGCAGAAGTCACAAGAAATATTGATGCGTTTGATAGTCATTGTGTTGTACCGCGCAAGACTGCATCCAGAGTCCGTTCCAGTTTCTGCAGGCCCACTGCCGGCGGTCTGCAGGCTCCGGCGGCACACACGTAGGCCGTCGTTTTGCCGCCTGAAGCCATGTAACCGGAGGCTTCGTCCCCTCCTTCCACAAACCGCAGTACCAGGTTGGGGATATGCCTTTCATTTATCAGGGTAAGCATTGCCGTCCATTCGCTGTCCTTGTCAGTGTATGCAAGCGTTATCTCCACGTCCGGTCCGAGGGAGCGGTCAAAGGCGATCAACATCTGCGGATAGGCGGACGGCAGCCTCTCCACATCCGCCATGAAAGCCTGTAAAGTCCTTGTTCCCTCCAGGAGCAGGTTGTCGTCATCGGTTATTTTGCCCAGCCTTAAGAGGTTCAACGCCGCCACGGAATTGCCCGAAGGAATCACGTCGTCGTGGGAGCTCTTCATTCGAATCAGGATTTCTTCTGCATCCGACCCGGTGTCATAGAATCCCCCCCGTGCATCGTCAGCGAAAAGGCGGATCATATCTCCGGTGAGACGTAGGGCGTCGTTCAGGTAACCGGTCTTTCCCGTTGCCTGGTACAGCTCCGTCAACCCCCAGGTTAAAAAGGCATAATCCTCCAGGAAGGCGGGGACTAGGGCTTCGCCCAGGTGATAGCTGCGTAACAGCCTTCCCGAGGGGTTGCACAGCTTTTCCAGAACAAATGCCGCAGCTCTTTCGGCGGCTTCCAGGAACCGGTTGTCGTCGATAATGCGGCTTCCTTTTGCCAGGGCGGCTATCGTCAACCCATTCCAGGAGGTCACCACCTTTTCGTCACGAAACGGCCTGATCCGTGTTTCACGCCTTTGTAGCAGTATGCAGCGAGACTCTTCCAGGCGCCTTGCGAGTTCTTCGGTCGCAATCGGAGTTTCGGACGTGTAATGTCCGAGGGGATGCTTCAGGTGGGGGATGTTTCGTTCTTCGAAATTGCCCCGGTCGGTTATGTCATAGACTCGGCAGAACGTCTGGGCCAATTCCACGCCGAGCGTTTCCATTACTTCCCCGGGTGTCCAGAGGTAATATCTGCCTTCTTCCCCTTCGCTGTCGGCATCGAGGCCGGAGCAGAAGCCGCCGTCCGGGGCGGTCATTTCCCGTAACACGAATTCGAATATTTCCCGTGCAACATCTTTGAAAAAGACGTCACCGAAAGTCTGAAAGGCCTCCAGGTATGCAATCGCTATCAAAGCCTGGTCGTACAGCATCTTTTCGAAGTGAGGGACAAGCCATTCCCGGTCCACCGAGTAGCGATGAAAGCCGAAGCCTATCTGGTCGAAAATGCCGCCGGCTCTCATCGTACGCAAGGTCCTGTCAGCCATTTCCCCGGCCGCAGAAGACCCGCCGGGGCGCACGGAACGGAGCAGAAAGCTGATGTAAAGCGGCATGGGGAATTTGGGTGCGCCTCCGAAACCTCCGTGCAACGGGTCGAACATCCGCCCAATCTCCGCTGATGCCCTGTCGACGAGGCTGCGATCCGCTGTCCTTCCGGATGGAACAGGGGTCGCTGTTTTCAGCGCTGCCAGTATCCTTGCGCTGTTCTGCTCAATCAGATCTCTTCCTGATTGCCAGAGTGCCGAGACCTTTTGCATCAGTTCAATGATGCCGGGCAGGCCCATCCGGGCTTTCTTCGGTATATAGGTGGCTGCAAAAAAGGGCTTCCTCTCCGGGGTCATAATGATGTTCAGGGGCCAGCCACCGCTCCCTGTCATCATCTGGGCAACCTTCATATACTGTGCGTCAATGTCTGGACGCTCTTCACGGTCCACCTTGATCGGTACCACATATTTGTTCATGACCGCCGCCACTTCCCAGTCGCCGAAAGACTCCTCTTCCATGACATGGCACCAATGGCAGGTGGAATATCCGATGGAAAGAAAGACCGGTTTATTTTCCATGCGTGCTTTGGTGAATGCTTCTTCCGACCAGGGATACCAGTCCACGGGGTTATCGGCATGCTGCAGGAGGTAGGGGCTTTTGGAGAAAATGAGGCGGTTGAAGCGGGGGCCGCCGTCCGGCGGTAGTGAATTCTTGTCTATGTCGATGAAGCTTTTTATTCGAGCGATTTCATCCTTCTGTTTTCTGGCTGCCTGCATGGGATTCTCCCTTCGTGCTGCCTCCTGTGAACGGGCATGTGAAAAAAAGGGGAAAAAATGATGTGCATAGGGTTCATAAGGCCATTTTACCAGATATTCGCTTGCGACAGATACAGCTATAACGCACGATATTGCGGTCGAAGTTCGCTAGAAGCATTGGAAGGAACGGGGGGGGCAATTTATGGATGCCGTCGAGACTGTTCTTTGTTGCCGTGCTGATCATCAATATGCAGATGACCAGCAGGAAGGTGCCATAATCGTGCGGCGGGACCGCATTAAATAGAAGGGCAAAGAGAAGAAGCACGACAAGGAGCCTGCGCGGTATGATAACCCGATCACCTTGATTGCTTGTCGAGCCCCTGCAGAAAGTCTCCAAGCTTTTTAAACACATTTGACGGTTGGTATTCCTTCGGAATCGAGAATGTACCCGATTTGTTCACCGGAACATTCATGTCGCCAAATGCCGCGCCTATTTTCATGTCTGCGTGAAGCTGGTACGGGATGGCAGCCGGGTCAGGTCGGCGCTTCAGTATGTCTATCAACCCCTGATAAGGAATCTTGACCGGTATGAGAAAGTCTGTCGTGGAGTTAGCGTGAAAGTCGTAAGTTGTTTGAGAGCTTCCACGTGCCAGAGGAAGCGACATGATATTGACATCATAATTGTAGTTCTTCAGCTTGAGATCGAATGAGTTCGGATTGCGCACTGTTAGATAGAAGTCGAGGCCTACTCCTTCTGCGTCAAGGGCAGCCAATTTAACATCTTTGAGCGCTACCTCCGGTTTACTGACGAAAGCCGTACAGGCGGACAGAAGGAGTGTGAATAAAACCAGCAGCTTTTTCATGTTGATTTCCTACTATGAAATGGAGTTCCTGAGGGGGCGGGTGTCAAGGTGCCGCAATCTGCACGACAGAGCTTCCCTCTCCGGTTGGGTTAATTACCTGAAGTCTGATACTTTTGGGAGTGGTGTCATATGGGTACCGCTCATAAATAATCTGATTGCAGCTGACATAAATAATCTTTGCCGTTCCCGCCGGCGGAGGATATGATCTGGCTCCGGAAAGCCTTGTTCCGTCCACGACCAGGGACGAATCCTGCTGGAAATTTCTGCCGTAAATAATCAGATCGTAGGAATTCACACGTTCATCTCCCTGGGAAATGCCGGTGATCTCCGGTTTTGTGTCGACAAAAAGTGCCCTGGTAGCGGACTGGGTCTCTTCCGGATTTTTCACTTGCACCTGATGGAGCCCAGCGGAGACGTCGGGAACGACGAAGGAAATCGCCTCAGGTGATATGAAACGACTCTGGATTGCCGCTCCGTCAAACATCACCATCGAGCGTTCCTGAAAATTGAATCCCCTGAGTTGCACCTCACGATAGCCACCGGAATTACAGGCATCGATTTTGTCCGGTTGAATGTTAATCAGAATTGGCTTCAGAGGCAGAACGTTAAAGTTGTAAATGCTGCTGGTACTTCCGTCTTTTCGCCTGAGATAGAGCGCGTAAAGACCCGGCTTGAGTCGCGGTATTTCGAATGAAAGTTGTTTAGGGCCAATTACCCGGGCGGGTATTTCCGTGTTTCCAAGGAACGCGGATGTACCTTCGGTGAAGCCGCTCCCATACAGGATAACGCTTGCACCCGGTTCTCCGTTGGCGGGAATAATGCTGAGAATGCTAATGGGTGCTTGACGGCTAGCCCGCTGTTGGGTGGTGTTTTGTTGGGATAATCTTACGGGCGCCCCGAGCGCAATCTGGGTCCACAATACCGACAGGAAGATGAAAAACAAAGTATTCCGCAATATCACAATACCCTCCGACATTCGGTGACCTTTCATATTTGCCTGCACTGCCCATCCGTCAGATTTTATTTAAACATGGTCTTCCAACTTGTCAATTGTTCATGGTCATTGTCAGCCATATTGCCGACAAGGCGAAAATAAAATTCGCCGCCCAGGCCGCGATTAGAGGCGGAAGTACGCCGGTTTGTCCGAAAGAGAGCAGTGCGGCATTAGTCACATAGTAGGCAAACCCGATTATAATGCTCAACCCGACCCCGAAAGCTATTCCGCTTGAACGGCCGCTTTTCATCACGAATGGTATGCCGAGAAATGCCATGATAAAAGATGCGAAGGGAAGCGAGATTTTTGAATGCATCAATGCCTCGTACCTGGTGGGGTCATATCCGCTTCTTTTCAGGTTTTCGCAATAGCGCTTCAGCTTGAAGAAGCCGATCGTGTCCGCGTGTTTGTCCAGAATTCTCAGGTCATTCAGCCGGAGCCCCAGAGAGACCGGTACATTTGCGTCCCTGGTGGTTTTAGCTATGCTTCCCTCTTCTATATGCCGGGTGACGGCATTTTTCAATATCCAGGACTTGCCGTTCCACACGCATTGTTCAGCTTCAATCCGTATCGACGGATGCATTCCTTCGACGGTCTGCCAGAGGGTCACTCCTTCCAAGGTTTTTGTGGAGGGGTTGAAAAGTTTCGCCTGCATGACCAGGTTCCTTTCCCTGTACCAGATATTATCCTGGCGGAAAAAGGCGTTAGGGCTCTTGCCTTCTATCAGTACGTCCTGGATGTATTTCATTTCGCGTGAAGTATTGGCTACTATGACTTCTTCTGAAAAAAAGGTCATCAGGCTCAGCAAGAACGCGATGATCAGTATGGGCGAGGTTATCTTCCGTAGACTTATGCCGCAGCCTCGCATAGCGATAATCTCGCTGTTTCTCGAAAGGGCGCCAAGGGAAAGAAGGGTAGCCATCAAGACCCCCAGAGGCATTACCTGGGAAACAATTTCCGGGATCTTGTAAAGGAAAAACAGGGCTATGTGATGGGGGCTTCCATGGGCACGGGTGAAGCGGTTTATTTTCTCCAGGAAATCGATGACCAAGTATATGGTAATGAACGACGAAAGGCATAGTCCCATCATTCTGGAGTAGGTTACCGCAATATAACGGTTCAGTATCTTCATGACTTGTTCATCCACCTGTAAGTAATGCTGCGAACCCATCCTGCTATGGAAGGAATCAGTTGAAATACCGGGATTTTTCGTTCATCAGCGGTTTTCTTGAAGAGATACAGACCGACACCCAGGAGGACCAGGTTTGGCACCCACATGGCGACAGCCGGATGCAGCAATCCTTTTTGACCGAGGTTTTTTCCGATTGAAAAAAGGATATAATTGAAAAGGATGACGCCTATGCCGATGGAGAAGCCTGCCGCTTTGCCCGCGCGCTGATTTTGCATCCCGAGAGGAATGCCTATCACAACAAAAACAAAACAGGCAAAGGGAAGCGACAATCTTTTATGGAATTCCATCTGCAGATTTTTTTTTGCTGCCATGTCCGTATCGGAGTTTCTGATATTATGCAGAAGATCTGAGAACGACATATCCTGTTCGTCAGTCTTGACGCCCGGCGAAGAATTGCTCAGGTTTATGCTCATGTCGTAATTTGCGAACTCTATCAGACGATAGTCTGAAACAGCAGGATTCTCATGAATGCTGCCGTTCTTGAGGCTCAATCTGATCTCCCTCTTTTGAGGGTCGGTGGCAATCGCACCGGTCCTGGCGAAGATGGTGACCGGTTCATTGGCTTTTCTGTCATCGTAAATGAGCACATCGGATATGAAATTTCTTTTGTGATCGTACTTATCCATGTACAGAACGACGCCGGGCACATTGTCGTTGAACACCTTCTCCTTGAGGCTGAGAGTGATCCTGGCCTTGATTACATCGTAGAGGAAGGCCTTGAAAGCACTATTTCCCCAGGGGAGAGCATAGACTGTCATAAACATCGAAACGGCAAACAGTATTGCGGCGAAGAATGTGGCGGGGGGTAGCAGTCCATAAAGACTTATTCTGCTAGCTTTCAAGGCGGTAATCTCGGAATCTGCGGACAGCCTTCCAAATGCCAGTAGAAGAGCGAGGAGGAACGACATTGGAATGGTGACTACGCAGAAAGAGGGGAGCATGTAAACTATGAGCCGTAAGATGTCGGAGATCGGCATCCCTTTAGTGATAACCATTTCCGCAAGTTTTAACAGCTTTCCGGTCAACAGGACGAAAGTGAAGACTGCAAACCCAAGAAGGAAAGGAGTGGTTATTTCTCGAAAAATATAGAGATGGATAATTTTCTTCATATTACGGCGAATGATACATGACCGGAAGAAGTATGTAAATAGTGTCCGTCTCGGAGCTCATGATGTAGCCACGGTTTCCGGTCTAAAACAGAAAATGACGGTTAAAGTGGAGAAATAGTTCAGCTTTTGGGCTATGTCCTTGATTTGCGGAACGAAAATTTCCTTGCGCAGAAGAGCTGAGCGTGTTATATAGGTACGCTGTTCAAAATTCACACGCCCCTGTTCCCTCGCGGTGGTGGTCCGGTTTTTACAGGATTTCGCGAGGAGTTTGGGAGGCGGAGGAAGAACCAAAGGAGATAGCAAATGTCAAACATTACGATGAAAGAACTGTTGGAGGCCGGGGTACACTTCGGTCATCAGACAAAAAGATGGAATCCGAAGATGAAGCCATTTATTTTCGGAGCGAGAAATGGGATCTACATCATCGATTTACAGAAAACTGTAAGGCTCTTCAAGAATGCTTACGGATTTGTGAGGGATGCGGTTCAGGCAGGTGAAACGGTGCTTTTCGTCGGCACCAAGAAACAGGCACAGGATTCCGTAGCGGAAGAAGCCCAAAAGTGCAACATGTATTATGTGAATCAACGTTGGCTGGGCGGGATGCTGACCAACTTTGCCACGGTGAAGCAGAGTATTGACAGGCTCAAACGCTTGGATGCCATGTTTGAGGATGGAACTGTTGAAGCTTACACCAAAAAAGAAATTCTAAGCCTGGAAAAGCAGCGAGAGAAACTGGAGAAGACCCTGGGCGGTATCAAGGGTATGGGAAAACTCCCAGGAGTCCTGTTCGTCGTTGACCCGAAAAACGAAGCAATTGCCGTGAGTGAGGCAAAAAAGCTGGGTATTCCAGTGGTGGCAGTGGTAGACACAAACTGCGATCCTGATCCGATAGATTACATAATCCCAGGCAATGATGACGCCATACGCGCCATAAGATTGTTGTCCAGTAAGGTTGCGGATGCAGTGAAAGAGGGGTCCCAGCTGAGAGAGATCGACCTCCAGACCGAGAGCGAAGGAGAAAGTGTGGAAACCGCTATGTCTGAGGCCGGTGCTGAATCGGAGGCTTCCAGCCTGCCGGAGACCGAGGAGGGTCTTGAGCAGAGCGAAGCATAGACGGCGTAACGTTGTCTATGGATTATTTCATTATGTCGT
>DATEVI010000440.1:0-2346 GCA_035281865.1 Geobacteraceae bacterium
CTATCTTCGCAAATAGGTTTTCTTCTCCCTCCGCCCTCATATCGGTAAAGTAAACCTTGGCCGACATTATCACCCCTCCTTGTCTTCCCTCTTTTCGGTTCTAACTTGAAGTTCCTGCTCCGCCGAACAACCGCACGGTCCCTGACCGAAGCGGTTCCCCACCGGCGGCAGTATAAATAGACGCCTTATGCTTTGTCAATGATAGCGGCTTTACTGAAAGTTTTCTTTGCGAAGGCTGAAAAATGTGATATCTAATTTTCGGGACAAGCAAAAAATCACGGTACGGGAGCATTCATGGCCGACGCTGCAAGCGAACGCGAAATCTGGATTCTTGGTATTGACGGATGCGAAGGCAGGGGAAAGACCCTTTGCGGTTACATGAAGCAAGGAGGCTACAAATCCCGCGCCGCAGATATTGAAGAGCTTGAAAAGGACAGGCCGCTGGGTATCATTCTGGACCTTTCACCCTTTTCCACCGATGGATGGGGAATTCTCCTCAAACTCATTACTTCCCCAAAAACGCGAAACATACCCATATTGCCCCTGTACTTGAGCGAGGAAGGAAAGGTGGGAGGAGTGTTCCCCGCCGCGGGCTTTTTCACCCTGCCAATCGACACGGGCTATCTGATGGAAAGACTGGCTATCCTGGGCCTTACCGAAGACACCGAGATGTGGGATCTGCGGGCACTGCTCGTTTCCCGCAGCGGCGAGGAGGAGCTTTCGAAGGCAATCGAGTCTGTGGATTTCGAGGTGGTAAAGGGATATACCGGCAAAGAAGGTCTGGCACTTGCGTCAACCGGCCCCCTCTACCTGGTGTTCAGCACGTTGATGCTGCCGGACATGTCCGCTTTCGAATTACTGGAAAGGCTTCGGCTCTATCCGCGTACAAGGAATGTTCCTTTCTTCATATTGATAAAAGAGAGCATGAAGGACGGCGAAAGAACGGCGATGAGCCGCCAGATAGACCACCTCGTCAGGAAGAAGGAACTGTCCAGGGACGAGTTTCTCTCCTATCTCAGGAAGAAAACCGCTTGATGAATCTCTAGATCAACGGCATTTTTGGCCACCGACACACACAGACAAAAGCGGACAATTGTTAAACGCACTCAAAGACTTTGTCCTGACTTTGTCTGTGTGGGTCTGTGGCCATAAAGAGGGTTTTATGAAAAATGAATTCTTCACCATTAATCCGCTTGCCAAAGGCTGGCACGTGAAGGCGCGCTTCGAAAAACCGCCCGAATACCCCGAACGATTCCCCGTTCCCGATGAGTCGGTCATCTGGGAAGCTGATCTGCCGGGCTACAACCCTCCGTATTATGTTGCGCCCGTAGTCCTGAAAAACGATTGCACCACAAATCCCGCCGGATGGGCGGACCCGGAAGACATCGCCGCCGTCGCGGTCCCGGCGGAAAGCTTCGCCGGTCGGCTGAATTTAGACGAAGCGGATAGACCGATGAATCCGGTCGGCAGGACCGGAATTGCCGGACGCGGCCTGCTCGGCAAGTGGGGACCGAATTACGCCGCCGACCCGATCATTACCATGATAAATGGTGATACCGGGCAGGTGGAAATGCTTGCCGTGCAGCGTCGGGACAACGGACAGTGGGCCATTCCGGGCGGCATGGTGGACAAGGGTGAGGAGGTTTCAAAGACACTGGCGCGTGAACTTCATGAAGAGACGGGCGTTGTCCTGGACATGGCGGAGGGGCATCTCATCTACCAGGGTTACATCGACGACCCGAGGAACACCGACAACGCCTGGATGGAGACGACTGCCAAGCACCTGCATCTGCCCCCCGAGACGGCGGACAGGATGAACCTGCAGGCGGGCAGTGACGCGAAGGCGGTCCGCTGGCTTCCGCTTGTACCGGAAACGGTGAAAAACCTCTATGCAAGCCACTGCGCCCTGGTAAAGGCGACGCTGAGCGAGATGATCGGGCGGGAGCACGCCGGGTTGACCGAAAGCGACAGGGAGATCATGAAGCGCCTTCTCGAATTGCTATAATTCCAGAGCGTCCGCCTTGGCCGCGAAGACGAAATCGCTTTCCGTGAGCCCGTCGATTTTGTGCGTCCACACGATAAGCCTTACCTTTCCCCATGCCAGATAGATATCGGGATGGTGACCCTGAGCCTCAGCCATCTCCCCTACCTTGTTGGTAAACGCCAGAGCCTCACGGAAATTCCTGAAACGATACTCCTTTTCCAGATGGTGCTCGTCCACCACCTGCCAGCCTCCTCCAAGCTTTCCCAGCAGGTCCGTCAGTTCCTTCCCCTTCAGCGGCGGTACGCCTCCCTTGCAGGGGACACATTCCATCTTCGCCAGTTCACTCATGATGCTTCTCCTTC
>DATEVI010000441.1:0-2012 GCA_035281865.1 Geobacteraceae bacterium
CGTTGCCGCGGCCCTCGGCGCATAAGAAACCGCCGGTTAAAACAGCCAAGCCGCCGGTTGAAGCCGTAAAGCCGCCGGTCGTGCATAAACAGTATACGACAGCGGCAAAACTCCCTCCTCCCGAAAGGCCTCCTGTGCGGCCGCCGCAAATTTTGGAACCGATCGGTCGCGGCACCGTCGCCATCATTATCGACGATATGGGGAGCAGTTTGCGGGAGGTCGAGTCCCTGATGGCGATAGATGTGCCGATAACCTTTTCCATAATACCAGGCCTGGGCAAGTCCCGGCAGGTCGCCATAGCCGCCCGTAACAGATCATATGAGGTAATGATTCATATGCCGATGGAGCCGCAGGATTACCCTGCGAGACGGCTGGAAAAGAACGGGCTGCTGATAGCGGAGAGCAATGAGGAAATACGCAACCAGGTGAACGAATACATGAGGGAAATCCCCTACGCCGAAGGGGCCAATAATCACATGGGGTCCCGCTTCACCGAAGATGCCGGGAAGATGGAGGCCGCATTGAAGCCTTTGAGCGGCAATGGATTTTACTTTGTGGACAGCATGACGACATCCCGCTCGGTGGGAAGGGCCACTGCCAGGGGGCTGGGAATGAGGACGGCGGCACGGGACGTCTTCCTCGACAATTCTCAGGATGTATCCGCCATCAGGAAACAGATCCAGGCTTTGGCGAGGCTGGCGGCAAAACGAGGCAGTGCAATCGGAATCTGCCATCCGCACAAGGCTACCATCGAAGCTCTTGCCGCGGAACTGCCCGTTTTGCGGAAGCAGGGAATTAATTTCGTCTATGCGTCGGAGTTGGTGCGATAACGGTCAATGGACAGCGCACAGAGGTCACTGGTCACCGACTGTCTGACGGCTTGCTCCCAGTTGTTCGGAGATATTCTGGAAAAGCTTCCTTAGGGGTTTGTAGTTTTCTTCGGCGAGAATCGATTCCGGGGTCTTTGAGCGCAGAGGGCAGATTATGAGGATTGCGTCGCGCATTTTGTTGTCGATTTCCCCAAGTGTGTGAGACATCATAGAAAAAAGCTTGTTCCGGTCCCTGCTCAGCAGACTGCCTTCGTATTCCTTGAGAGGGAGGATTTTTTTCGTCAGCGGGTTGCCCTGAATGCTGAACCGGTGAAATTCCGCCGTTGGCCCCTGTCCGTTATCGACCGGCCTGAATACGAAAATGGATTCCTTCGCGGAATCCTGGAAAAGGAGCCTGATCTGTTCGTCTGCGCCCACTTTCTTGTCGAGGCTGTAGATGCTGGACAGGAGGAATTCGATGAAGCAGCTTTCGTCGAGGAAGCCGCAGGTCCCGCCATCCGAAGTTTCATAATAGAATGATATGTCGCCATGGTGCTCCCCGCTGACCTGTCGGTCGCACAGAACGCAGGAGTCCTTGAGCCGTGAAAGACGTGTCTGATAATTGTCGTTTTTTCGATCTTCTTCCGACTTGAGCCATTTGTGGAACAGGAGCGACCGGGGCTCCCCGGTTTCACGGACTTCAGACAGGACCTGCCGGGCGAGCTGAGTGAACTGCCCGTACACCTCCGTTCCACGTGCATGGGTCAATACGGGATAGATCTTTCCATCCGGGTTGGTGTTGAGGCTCTCCACCTTGGGACTTTTGGAGATGAAGTTTTCCATGCAGCGATAGCCGCGGTTTATGGCGAAGGCCTTAAGCAGGGCCTTCTGGTCTTTGAACATGCCGTCGTACTTGATCCTGGCGTCGATAAGGCAGGGGATCAGGGACAGGCTCTTCTTGTCCAGGCCCCGTTTGTCGAAGAGGTCGAAAATGTTACGGCAATTCTCAAGGCTGGGCATGTCCTTGACGGGAATAATGACTCGGTCGGCCGCGTACAGGGCATTCTGGGTGAGAATGTCGAGTTCGGGCTTGGTGTCTATGATGAGAATACCGGGAATGTCGGATAATGCGATCAGCCGGGCGAGGACCATGGGTCCCTTGACCGTGTCCTTCAGATCTGCCAGTGCGGTCGAAGACGGTAT
>DATEVI010000442.1:0-7686 GCA_035281865.1 Geobacteraceae bacterium
CAACTTTACATGAGCACTGGTCAAAGCAGTACCACAGGTTGCGACCACATTCCCTACCCCCGCCCGGTAAAGAGTAAGGTGGTCGAAATATCCCTCTACAATGAACACACATCCTTTTTCACGGATGGCCTGTTTTGCCAAATGAAGACCGTATAGCACCTCACTTTTGTGGTACACGGGTGACTCGGGCGAATTCAGGTATTTCGGCAAAGAGTCATCCAGCACCCTGCCGCCAAAACCGATACAGCGGCCTTGCGGATCTGAAATGGTAAAGAGCAGCCTGTTTCTGAAGATATCGTAGTATCCTCCCGTCTCTTTACGCCGTATGATACCAAGCTTTTCAGCTATATCCAGGGGAAGCTTCATCTTCTCCAGATGCCTAGTCATGGAGTCCCAGCGATCCGGAGCAAATCCGAGTCGACATACTTCAGCCTCCTCAAGATCGACATCGCGTCCGGAAAGATAGTGGCGTCCGGGTTCGCCATCTTTGTATTCCGTCAGCGTTTTGGTGTAAAACTGCGCTGCGCATTCGGTAATTCGATAAAAAGACTCCCTTTCGTCTGCCTTGCGCTTCTCTTCGGGTGTTGGCGGACGATCTTCAATTGTCACTCCAACGCGCGTTGCCAGAAATCGGACCGCCTCCGGAAAGGTGAGTCCCTCAATCCTCATGATGAATGCAAAAACATCACCGCCGACTCCGCAGCCGAAACAGTGAAAAATTTCCTTTGAAGGATTGACGCTGAAAGAAGGGGTCTTTTCATTATGAAACGGACACAAGCCCAGAAAGTTGACACCCGTTTTCTTGAGGCGCACATATTCCGAGACTATATCCAGTATTGCCGCCCTGGAACGCACCTCCCGTACCTTGTCATCTGAAATAATTACCATCTCGACACTGTAGACCCGACCATCACTCAGAGCTCAGTCAGAAGGATGGGTTTTCTTTTATTATTTCCGATGTCCTGATTGCCTGGCTGCGCCTTCCCAACCGGAAATCATATCCCTTCCACACGCTACGAAGGGACGGGCAGTCTTCGATCTTTCCAGTTGCAGCTTCAGTTTTGACGGCATCGGTTTTGTCGTACCGAAATAAAGCAACATAGAGAGAACGAGAGACCCTTGTACAACACCGAACAGGACACCACCAACACGATTTACACCACCAAGAAGAACAATTTTGAAAACAACAGTAAGCAAATGTCCCAGGAAGAAGAAAAGCAGACCAATAGCAAGAAAAATCAGTGCAAACGAAATGGTTGACGATACGTTGAGAGGAAGGTGAATATAGGGCCTGATGGCCGCAGATAAGGATGGATAGTATTTACAGGCCGCCCAGATACCCATGACCAGCCCTACAAGGGAACAGACTTCCCTGACCAATCCTTTCAAAAATCCCTTAACGATGAAGACCACCAGGATGGCCCAGACAAGGATGTCAATCAGGTTCATTACATGTTCTCATATGTATGCAGAAAGTAAAAGTAGGGGTAATCGTACGATCGCCCCCACAATTTACAGAAACTGTGTAATCAGAAAAAGTAGGTATTGGACAGCTCCCGGTCAGGAAAGCATACTCCTGACAATTTGATTAACGGCCTCCCCTTCAGCGCGGCCTGAGACCTGGGACATGACTATCTTCATCACTTTACCCATATCCCTCGGCCCCTGTGCCCCGCTTTCAGTGATAGCCTTTGCGACTATCTCAGCAATCTCGTCATTACTCAACTGCTTCGGAAGAAAATCCAGAAGAACAGCCAGATCCCTTTCTTCCTTGAGAACAAGATCGCTCCTTCCCGCTTCATGAAAAAGCTTTATGGATTCCCTGCGCTGCTTGGCCAAAGTTGCAATCACCTGAATAATTTCAGGGTCGTCCAACTCTTTCCCGAGATCTATTTCCCTGTTCTTGACGGATGACCTGACCATACGGATTGCGGACAACCTGACATCATCCCTGGCCTTCATGGCCGTCTTCATTTCATCGACCAATTTGTCCCGCAGCGCCATCAAAACCTCTTTTTATTCAATTATTTTACGTTGCTTTTTCAATGCCCTTTTACGCGCGGCAATTGCCTTTTTCTTCTTTTTTATGCTCGGTTTTTCGTAGTGCTCTCTTTTGCGAACTTCAGAGAGAATTCCCGCCTTTTCGCACTGTTTTTTGAACTTTTTCAATGCAAGTTCAAAAGAATCACTTTCCTTCAATCTTACTCCCGGCATCCATATTCCCCTCCCTCCTATATTTGAATTTTGTGCTTGTATGGAAAAACGGCCAGTCAAAGATTGCAAAGGTTTCTATAATATCACCTGAAATGCAATTGTCAAGACATTTTAAACGGTTAAACAAGTTTGTGATTTCGAGAAAATCAGAGCAAATATTCACTTTGCAGCATTGTTGGGTCGGGCGGTCGCCGGCGCTTTGGAACATCAGTGGGAAGGGAAAAATATTTTCTACTGTTGGTTCCCGGAGCGTGACTCCTTTTCAGTTATTCCTGAAACGCCGAAACGGCGGCGTAATTCAGTGTATATCTCTTCAGGCTTGATATCATAGAATCCCAGCAAAACCAAAACATGGAAAAAAAGATCAGCCGTTTCGTAAATAATTTCATCCCGGGCTCCCCCCTTGCCGGCAATGATTACCTCTGCAGCCTCCTCTCCCACTTTTCCGAGAATCTTGTCAATGCCCTTCTGAATAAGTGAGGCGGTATAGGACTTCTCATCAGGGTGTGCTTTCCGGTCCTGGATCACCCGGTAAATTGCATCCAGAATATCATCATTATTGACTTGCATAACCGTTCCTTGCATGAGCGTTCGGGCGTTGTAAGACGTTATGTGAAGATCGGTCAAAACCTGACCGGAACACCCTGCTGCCTTAGATACTCCTTGGCCTCTCCGATCGTGTATTCACGATAATGAAATATGGAAGCAGCAAGACAGGCACTTGCACCACCTGCGGTAAAACCTTCATGGAGATGCTGCAGGTTTCCCACGCCTCCGGAGGCGATAACAGGTATCGACACCGCATCGACGACGCTGCGGGTAAGTTTCAGATCGTATCCGTCTTTTGTCCCGTCACGATCCATACTGGTGAGAAGAATCTCACCGGCTCCATATTCTTCCATCCGTTGTGCCCATTCGATCGCATCGATCCCCGTGGCATTTCTTCCACCGTGGGTATATACTTCCCAGCGCCCCTCCCCCGGAACCTGCCTTGCGTCAATGGCCACCACTGTGCACTGGGAGCCGAACCGTTCGGCCGCCTCCTTGACAAATTCAGGTCGGTGGACGGCGGCCGTATTTATGGAAACCTTGTCTGCACCGGCGTTCAGCAACCGGCGAATGTCCTCCACCGCCCTGACACCGCCACCAACGGTCAGGGGCATGAAGACCCTCTCTGCTGTTCGGCGCACCACATCGATTATTATATTTCTCTGGTCGGATGAAGCAGTTATATCAAGAAAGGTAAGTTCATCAGCACCCTGCTGGTCATACATCTCCGCAACTTCCACGGGATCTCCGGCATCCCGAAGCTCAAGGAATTTAACCCCCTTTACGACACGACCACCGGTAACGTCCAGGCATGGAATAATTCGCTTCGTCAGCATCCAGTTTCTCCATAGAAATTCAACATGCTTTTTTTGTCAGAGCTATGGCTTCGGCCAGTCTGATGGCACCGGTATATATCGCCTTGCCGGTGATGACTCCAATTACACCGGCCTTTTCTATCGCCACCAAGGCCTCGATATCCTTCAGGCTGGACACCCCTCCGGAGGCGATTACCGGTATGCTTATCGATTCCGCCAGTTCGCGCGTTGCATCGATATTTGGACCGCTCAGCATACCGTCGCGGGATATGTCCGTGTAGATAATGGCCGACACACCATATCCCTCGAATTTTCTTGCCAGGTCCACAGCGCTCACTCCCGTGACTTCCGCCCATCCCTGGACCGCAACCATCCCGTTTTTGGCATCTATGCCCACGACGATCCTTCCAGGGAAAAGCGTACACGCCTCCTTTACCAACTCAGGAGTTTTCTGGGCGGCAGTTCCGAGAATGACCCGGTTGACACCCATCTCCAGATAGGCGGCAATGGTTCGTATATCACGAATGCCTCCCCCCAGTTGGGTCGGAATGGTAATGCCCTCGACGATTTCTTCGATGGAGCCACGGTTTTTCGGCTCGCCGGCAAAAGCTCCATTCAAATCGACAATATGCAAAAACTCCGCGCCTTGTCTCTGCCATTCAAGCGCCTGCTTTGCCGGGCTGTCACAGAAAACCGTGTCACGCTCCATGAGCCCCTGCTCGAGTCGGACACAGCGTCCGTCTTTCAGATCGATAGCCGGAATGACAATCATTTCATCGCTCCAAAATTCCTTAATATGGCAAGCCCTTTATCCTGTGATTTTTCCGGGTGGAACTGTGTGGCCACGATATTTTCTTTCCATATCGAGGAGCAGAATTCGATGCCGTAGCTTGTCGTTGTCGCAATCACCGACGCGTCCTCCGGTTGCACATAATATGAATGTACGAAATAGAAGTTCGCTCCGTCGGAGATTCCCTCAAAGGCAGGCGGCCGGCGCTTTACGGAAAGCTGGTTCCAGCCCATGTGGGGAACCTTCAGTTCTTCGTCCCCTTCCGCCATCCCCTCGGGAAAGCGGATAACTCTTCCCGGTATGACGTTCAGCCCCTTATGCGTACCGAATTCCTCGCTTTCAGTGAACAGCAACTGAAGACCCAGACAAATACCGAGAAAAGGGCGCCCTTCCTGCAAAACTTTCAGGAGAGGGTCGACAAAACCGCCTTGTTCGAGATTTCTCATACAGTCGGGAAAGGCCCCGACACCAGGCAGGACTATCCTTTCGGCCTCAAGCACCACCTTGGGGTCACTGGTAACGACGGCCTCGAACCCGACCTTTTCGAACCCCTTCTGTACGGAGCGAAGATTCCCCATTCCGTAATCGATAATCGCAATCATTTACAACTTTCCTTTGGTCGACATAACCCCTTTAATTCTATCATCCAATCGCGTAGCCTCATCCATCGCCCGAGCGAAAGCCTTGAAGCACGCTTCAACGATATGGTGGACGTTGTCCCCATACATCAGGCGCACATGCAGGTTAGTTCCGCAATTATTTGCAAAGGCGACGAAGAACTCACGGACTAACTCGACGTCGAACTCCCCGATCTTGACCTTTGGAAGACTTACCTCATAGACCAGATAAGGACGTCCGGAGATATCGACCGTGGCACTTGCCAGTGTTTCATCCATGGGAACGACGGCGTTCCCGTAACGGCGTATCCCCTGCTTGTCGCCGAGAGCTTTTCTGAACGCATCCCCCAGAACGATGCCGATATCCTCGACCGTGTGGTGAAAGTCGATATCGATGTCTCCTGTTGCCTCCACCTGCAAATCGAAGAGCCCGTGGCGGGCAAACAGGCTCAGCATGTGGTCCAGAAATGGAACCGATGTGCAGATTTTCCCAACGCCAGCGCCGTCAACATCCAGGGAGAGTCTGATCTGGGTTTCCCTGGTCACTCTTTCGATTGAAGCCGTACGGGCCATGACATCCTCCTGAATAACACTAAATTTTATTCTTCTAGCCGATTTCCTGCATCGCCTTCAATGTCGCTTCCATTTCCTCCCTGGTACCTATGGAAATGCGCAGACCATGGGCCAGAAGCGGGTCCGTGAAATGCCGCACAAGTACCTTCCGCGCGAACAACCCGTCGTAGACCCGTTTGCCGTCGCGGCCCGGAGGCGCTGCAAAGACAAAGTTCCCCTGTGAAGGAGTGACTGTATAACCGATTTTCTCCAGTTCGGCCGCGAACCATTGTCGCGTTGAGCAAATATCTTCCGTACAGGCTTTGAAATATTCCTGATCTGTAAGGGCCTCGGCACAAGCTGCCTGGGCGAGCCTGTCCAGGTTATAGTGATCCCGGATCTTGTCCAGGGCGGCGATCACCTCCGGACGGGCAACAGCCAGGCCGAGCCTCATCCCGGCAAGGGAGTAGCTCTTGGAAAGAGTTCGCGTCACCACCACGTTCGCACACCGTTTCACCAAATCGAGGGCGTTTCCTTCGGCAAAGTCGGCATAGGCTTCGTCCACCACAAGTACCCCCTTGCAACGTTCCGCGAGCTCCTTGACATAAGAGAGCGGGAAGGCAAAACCCAGCGGCGAATTGGGGGTGGTCAGAAAAAAAAGATTACCCTCGTAACGATCAGGAAAATCCGCGATTCGGAAATCCGGGGTCAGGCCGAATGTCCGCACCCGTGCCCCCTGGATCTCGGCCAGGGTGGCGTAATATGAGTAGGAGGGATGGACGTAGCCGATCTCTTCCCCCTCACCGGCAAAAGCGCGGATCAGGTTATTGAGCACCTCGTCGGAACCGTTGGCCATGATAATCCAGGATGGATCAAAACCGTACAATTTTCCGGCAATCTCCCGTAACCGGTTGCTCGATGCACTCGGATATTTCCGAAGAACAGCACCATCACTCCCCAGTTCCTTCAAAATTGCCTCTTTAACCCGTGGCGACGGCGGATACGGATTCTCATTGGTATTCAGCTTGATGTATGCCGTCTCATCGGGAGGCTGGAAACCGGGAACATAGCCCTTCATGGCTGCAATATTTCTTCTCATCAAAGCGACAGCGGATCCCTCGCTATGTGGCGAACAGACTGTAATTTCTTTGCAGGACATACCTTAAGCGCCCTCTCCCCGTATCCTGATTGCTACCGACTCTCCGTGAGCCTCAAGGCCCTCCAGCTTAGCGATCCTCACGATGGTATTGCCCAGGCGGTTAAGCCCTTTCTCAGAGAAATAGACTACTGAAGACTTCTTCACAAAATCGTCCACCGACAAGGGGGAAAAGAACCGAGCAGTTCCCGCGGTTGGCAGAGTATGATTCGGACCGGCGAGATAGTCTCCCGCTGCCTCCGGTGTGAAATGTCCTAAGAATATAGCCCCTGCGTTTCTGATTCTCGGAAGGACTTCAAAGGGATCGTTCACCGCAAGCTCCAGGTGCTCCGGAGCTATCCGGTTGGAAAACTCAATGGCTTCATCCAGGTTGCCGGCAATAATCACGGCGCCATATTTCTCCCAGGATTTCCCCGCTATGGCCTGCCGGGACAGTTCCAGCAACTGCCTTTCCACTTCATCAACAACCCGTTGACCAAAACTTCTGTCCGTTGTTATGAGGATCGATGACGCCAGTTCATCGTGCTCAGCCTGGGAAAGAAGATCGGCTGCAATGTGGGCTGGATCGCCGCTGCCATCGTTTATCACCAGTATTTCGCTTGGACCGGCGATCATGTCAATTCCAACACGGCCGAAGACCAGTTTTTTCGCCGTAGCCACAAAGATGTTGCCGGGTCCGGTAATCTTGTCGACTTTCGGTACGGTTTCCGTCCCGAAGGCCAGGGCCGCCACGGCCTGGGCACCACCGATACGAAAAATCCTGTCCACGCCGGAAAGCCTGGCGGCAACCAGCACGTGCGGATTGATCTCGCCGTCCGGAGTCGGAACCACCATTATGACTTCACGGACTCCCGCAACCTTTGCGGGAATGGCATTCATAATGACGCTGCTTGGATAGCTCGCCTTTCCGCCCGGAATGTAAATACCGACCCTGTCAAGGGGCCGAACCATCTGGCCAAGAATAATGTCCGGCTCATCCGTGGAGAACCATGA
>DATEVI010000443.1:0-3722 GCA_035281865.1 Geobacteraceae bacterium
TTTTTCAGTGCGAGTACCTGGTAGTAGTCCTTATATTCCATCCAATTGTCCTTTCACTCTAATATTTCTTGAATGTAATCGCAGATGGTGGACATGTCAACCGGAAGTCAGGTTTTTTCGGTTGACAGGGCGCTCGGCATGGATAGAATTGAAAATTCGGGAGGCATTATGAAAAAGGCAATAGACGTCGGTGGTGGAATTTCCGGACTCGCAACCGCATATCTTTTGCGTGAAAAGGCAAATGCCGCCGGAGTAGAGCTGGACGTAACCCTGATCGAGAAGGAGAAAAGGCTTGGTGGAAAGATATGGAGTATAAAGACCGAAGGATTTCTCTGCGAATGGGGACCCAACGGATTTCTTGACAGTAAGCCCCAGACCCTGGATCTCTGTGCGCAGTTGAACGTTACGGACAGGCTGCTGAGAAGCAACGACAATGCCCGCAGGCGTTTTATCTATTCGGACGGGGCTCTCCATCGTCTCCCGGAAAGCGGGCCGGCGTTCTTCAAATCAAATCTCATCTCCTGGCCGGGCAAACTTCGACTGGCAATGGAGCCTTTTATTCCCGGTCCTCCAACCGGAATTGATGAAACACTGGCATCCTTCGGCCGGCGCCGGCTGGGTGACGAAGCCTTGCGCAAGCTGATTGCTCCCATGGTGTCCGGTATTTTTGCCGGTAACCCGGAAACCATGTCCCTCAATTCGTGCTTTCCGAGGATAGCCGAGCTGGAGAGAGAGTATGGAAGCTTGGTGATGGCCATGATCCGTCTTGCAAGAAAGAAAAGAAGGGAGCGGGCCGAGGGAAAGGTCGTGTCCAGCGCAGCAGGGCCGGGAGGTATTCTCACCTCGTTTCGGGACGGCATCCAGGAACTCACGGATGTTCTGACGGAAAAGCTCGGGAGCGGGTCTATTGCTTCTGGGAATGCTGTAACTAAGATCAGTCAACGAACCAGCCTTCCCTATCTCGTTCATACCGAAAACGGTGACATGGATGCCGACGTCGTTATCCTGGCAGCCCCTTCACACGCCTCCGCCGACATGGTTAGGGAGCTGGACCCTGCACTGGGCGAAATTCTGCGGCAAATTCCATATGCCTCCATGGTCGTGGTTTGCTTCGGATACGAACGGGAGAGGATCGAGCATGACTTGTGCGGTTTCGGTTACCTGATCACGAAAGAAGAAGGAATGAACACCCTTGGGACACTATGGGATTCCAGCATTTTTGAAAACCGGGCACCGGAGGGGATGGTCCTCCTGAGAAGCATGATGGGAGGTGCCTGTTTTCCCGACCGGATCGGTCTGTCTGATGATGAGATCGAGAGAAGAGTCAGGGAGGACCTCAGGCACATCATGGGTATAAGGGAAGCCCCGTCTTTTGTCAGAATTTACCGTCATGCCGAGGCCATTCCCCAATATACGACGGGGCACGGAGCCCGACTGGCCGGGCTGGGGGAAAAATGCACGCAACACCCGGGTTTGTTCCTCACGGGCAATTCATACCGTGGTATCGGCTTGAACGATTGCGTGGCGGCAGCCTTGAGGACAGCCGAAGAAGCGGTTGGCCACCTGGCAAAAAGGTAGGATGTTTGGGGTGCACGGCCGCCGAGGCCTACGTCAAGTCTACCGGGGCTCTCTCTTTGACGCCCTGTCGGTGTTGTGATTAAGGATGGTGATGCGGCAGTCGGGCAATGACGCCTTCAGCGTGTGCAGGGCCGTTTCTGTTATCCGCGGCCCGCAGAAGGTGATGCAGCGCAATCCGCGCAATCTACTCAGGACTTCCGCCCCGTGGTCCGTCACAGAGGTATCGTAAAGATAGAGCCGATGCAGGTTCTGCAGTCTCTGCAGGAATCCCAGCCCTGAATCTGTTGTCCCATTTCCGGAAAGATAGAGTTCCCGAAGACCGACCAGGCCCTGGATGTGTAGTAGTTCCCTATCGTTTGCGCCGTGAAGGAAAAGCGCCTGCAGATCGTTTTCCTTCAGCGTTGCGAGGAACGTAAGCTTGCCATGCCCTCTTTCCTTCACGTCGAGACGCAAGGATGTGCCGGAAGGGATGTCCACAGGGCCGCGGGCTTCGCGGTAGGCCTGCCAGTCGAGAAAACTTTCCGAGTCGGGTTTCCTGATGAAAAGCCTGCCCAATGATATGTCTGTCGGGAAACAGACTTTTCTCATGGCATGAAAGAAACTTGCCGGCTTGGCGGAACCCGCACTATCAGTCCGCGCCCTATCGTGCAACCGCGTGCGAAATGAACGGATCTCTTCGTCAATATTTCTTACCATTTCGCCAATCAGGTCTGTCCCCTCAGAATTGGCCTTTTCAACTTCCAGCAGCAGACGGTACAGGCCGGACTCCTTGAGCTTCTCTATTTCGGCTTCAACGACGCGTATCCTCTCCAGTGCCCATGAGATATCGCGCAGAACGAGGGCCAGTTCAGCCGAAAGATCTCTGCTGGTCCCGTACTCAGGGCCGTTTTGCCATTGATGCAGTATGGCCCGCAGTGATTTGCGGTCTTTCCTCGCGTAGGCGCTGTTTGCTTCCGCCATCAGCCTCTGTCGCCACGTTTTTTCCTCTTCATTGGTCGAAAGATCCGGGTGTATTGCCTTGGCCACCCTGCGGTATAATTCCTTAAAACTCTCACCGGTACCGTCATCCGTCGTCCGGTTGCCGTTCCGCACAGGTTCATCTTCTGTTTCCCCGGCGTGCTGATCTTTAGAGAAAGGCTCGCTGCAATGTTTCCCAGTGCGAGAGTCCTCCTCCAGGAATTCAGGAGATTCCGCCAGTCGCCTTTCAAGCTCGCTGCGCTCTTTGATTCTCGGATCGAGCACTGAGGTATACATTCTTCCGATCGTGCCGATCTCCACCCTCAGGTTCGCCACGATACGTTCCAGTCTGGCAAGGCGCCTCTTCAGGACTTCAAGTTCTTCCCTTTTCTTTTCAAGATCTTTTTCATCATGTGCCGGTGTGTGTCTGGTGTCTGTTTTCACTTGAAAGGCGTTTCTCTCTTTCTGAACATGACTTCCGGGTTCTTGGTGACCGGAAAGACAAGCCTTGGTTGCGGTGGGCATTGAAAGGGTTCGCTCCGGGTGAGACGCGGAGAATATATCATAAGCGCAGCCTGGTGCAAAACAAATCCATCAAACAGGGAAGGTTCGGCTGCCGCGCATGTCGGAGTTTTTCACTCACCATATTTTAGCTGGAGGCATTACCCCGCATTTTCTTCGTAGTTATTCTGCATGAAAATTCTTCTTGCATTGCGTTATGTAATAATGTATATATCGACTCAAGAATTTCTTGTTTTCCCTGAAAACCCAGTGCTATCAGTGAGTTGCAGCTTATATTCCCCCGCTTAAGACTCTTTACTTCAGTTCACGTTCCGGCTGGACGTGTAGCCGGCACGAGAGATTACTATCGGAGAGACCGAGGGCCGTGTATGCGAAGGCAAGTCGTAACCGACATGAGGGTCCCCAATTCAGTCTGGAAAAAGAGGGTCTCTGATACGTTATACGAATTGAATATCATCCAGGAGAATTTTTCAGGCAAGGTGGTAATTTCCTTTAAAGACGGTGGCATAAGCTATATTGAGAAAACAGAAACCATTAAGTAGGTACACCATCCTGGCATTCCGGATGGATACTTGATAGTCAGGCGCCCATTTCGTACTCTGCGTGGCTGCAGACTCAACGGAACCCGCATTGAAACTGGAAGGAATTCACAGTGCAAGTGCGGG
>DATEVI010000444.1:0-3328 GCA_035281865.1 Geobacteraceae bacterium
CAAGGACTGCCGGATGATTTTTGCTCAAGGGTCCCGGAGATTGCGGCCGGGAACTGCCCTGAATCGGAAGATTACGGAGAGAACCGTTTCCTGGCCGCGACCATTAGTTGCCGAGGGGAACACAAGGGATACCTGGTTGCCGGCAATTCGGGAAATGAGAACGAAGGGAGTCCCCCGGCGCTGAGACGTGCGGTATTCCTGCTGACGGTCTCCCAACTGTAAGGATTGATCGAATCGGGCTTGGAAGTTGACAGTCTGTCGGGAGAGGTGGTGAGGGTTTACGAAGAACTGGCCCTCATCTATGCCCTCACCCGGCGCCTGGGGACCGAGATCGATCTAAGGGAAATCTGCCGCATGATAATCGAAGAGGCAGAAAACATCCTCAATCCGGCAAATACCGTTCTCCTGCTTGCCGACGAGGAAAAAGGAGTCCTGCGCACCGTCTTTGCCTCGGGGTCGCATATGGCCGAAGCGCTTGCTTTTACGCACCCCCTGGAAAGCGGTATTCTCGGGCAGATATGTACCAACAGGCGCTCGGTGATCGTTTCCGACATGGAGAGGGAAGTTCAACCCATACCATTGCCGTTTCCGGCGAAACGGCTCCTGGCGGTGCCGCTAGTTGCCAACGATACGGCAATAGGGGTTATCTTTGCGCTGGACAAACTTGACGGAAGCGATTTCGATTCCCGGGAGAGCAAGCTTCTCTCGGCCATATCATCCGTAGCGGCATTGGCCATCAAGAACGCCCAGCTCTATTCAAACATCAAAAACCTGTTTGACGGCTTCATCAACGCTTCGGTAACGGCGGTGGAGGCGAGGGACCCGACCACTTCGGGTCATTCGACCCGCGTGGCCCTCTTGACCGTGGAACTGGCAAAAAGGGTGGACGCTTCGGACTTGCCGGTATTCAGGAACATGTCCTTTTCTTCTGAACAGCTTCTAGAGATCCGTTACGCCGGTCTTCTGCACGACTTCGGCAAGATAGGGGTCAGCGAGTCGGTGCTCGTAAAGGAGACCAAACTGTCCCGCGATCATATGGAAAGGATCATGGACCGTTTCTCCTACATCAGGGAGCGGAAAACAAGAGAGGCACTGGAGAAAAAGCTAGAGATCCTTCTGAACGAAGGGAAGGACGCTTACCTGGAGGCAATCGGGGCGATTGATGCGGAACTGGTCCTGGCGGCCGCCCGGCTGGATGAGGACATGGAGTTACTCCGGGTGGCGAATGATCCGCGGGTGCTTCGGACCGAACTGCCGGAACTGGCGAGGCTTAAGGAAATCGCCGAACTCTTTTATAGTGACCTTCATGGAGAGAACAGGCCGTATCTCACTCCGTTCGAATTCAAAAACCTCAATGTGCTGAAGGGCTCTCTGAATGATGCTGAGCGACGCGAAATCGAATCCCATGTCACCCACAGCTACAACTTTCTCAACAGGATCCCATGGACGAAAAATCTTTCGCGGATTGCTGATGTGGTCTATGCCCACCACGAGAAACTTGACGGCAGCGGCTATCCCCGGCGGCTGGCCGCGGACGATATCCCTTTGCAGGCCAAAATGATGACCGTGGCCGATATCTACGACGCGTTGACCGCAAGTGACCGTCCCTACAAAAAGGCGGTGTCGGTGGAAAAAGCCCTCTTCATCCTGGAAATGGAGGCGAAGGAGGGAAAACTTGAGCCTCATCTGGTACAAATATTCAGGGACGCACAGGTCTACAGAGTCGCTGAGGAGCTCTCCGGCAGGCGTTGATATTTAAAAAGGGAGGAGTGAAAATGGCAGGTGAAAAGATACTGATCGCCGATGACGAACCCTACAATGTGCGGGCACTCTCCTATATCCTCAAAAGGGAGGGTTACGACGTGCAAACCGCGGTGGACGGTGAAGATGCGGTGATGAAATTCGAGGCGTTCCGTCCGCAGGTGGTTTTTATCGACCTGATGATGCCGAAGAAAAACGGCTTTGAAGTTACCCATACCCTGAGAAACGACCCCAGGTACCGGGAATCATCCCCATATATAATCATCCTCACCGGCAAGGGGGAAGATACTGAAAAGTTCAAGGGATACCTGGAAGGGGGGGACGAATATATCACCAAACCTTTCTCCCCCGTCGAGATCGTTGGCAAAATGAGAGAGTATTTCCAGCAGAAAAGAGATTAACCCTTCTATACTTTTGATTAAAATGACACGGGAGCCGGCAGATGGATTTCGAACTTACCGATGAACAGAGAACGCTGCAGCAAACTGTCAGGGAATTTGCCGCTTCCGAACTGAAACCGGGGGCGGCGCGACGGGATGAAACCGGAGAGTTTCCCCAACAGGAAATGAACAAGCTGGGCCAGTTGGGGTTTTTGGGTCTGCCCTTCCCTACGACATATGGCGGAGGCGGCCGGGACTTCGTAAGCTATGCCATTGCCGTGGAGGAACTGGCGCGGGTCGATGCCTCAATTACCATCACCCTTTTGGCACACACCCTCTGTGCAAGCCATATCTATGCCTTCGGATCCGAAGAACAGAAACAGAGATACCTTGTTCCTCTACTCACAGGAGAGAAGCTCGGGGCCTGGGCTCTCACCGAACCGTCAGCGGGAAGTGATGCAGGAGCTATACGGACTGAAGCCATTCAGGACGAAGGCATCTGGCGTTTGAACGGTAGCAAGTTCTTCATCACCAATGGTTCCAGGGCCGATATCCTGGTCATCATGGCTTCTACCGACCCGGCCAGGAAGAGCAAAGGGATTTCAGCCTTTATCGTCAACGGGGATACTGTCGGCCTGATCAAGGGAAAGAACCTGGACAAGCTTGGTTTCCGGTCGAGCGACACAGTTGGACTGAGCCTGAAGGATGTCAGGCTGCAGACGGAAAATCTCATTGGTGAACGCCACCAGGGGTTCAGTCAGGCCATGGAAGTACTTGAAAGGGGAAGGATCGGCATGGCATCCATGGCGGTCGGAATCGGCCGGGGCTGTCTCGAGGAAAGCCTTGCCTACGCCAGGAAACGTCAAGCCTTCGATCAGCCCATCGCCCAGTTCCAGGCAATTCAGTGGATGCTCGCCGACATGGCAACCGAGCTGGATGCCGCACGTCTGCTGATCTGGAGGGCAGCCATGCTGAAGGATGCCGGCAAGAGCTTCGCCAGGGAAGCTTCCATGGCGAAGCTTTACGCCTCGGAGGCAGCCATGCGGGCCTCGGTCAAAGCTGTGCAGATCCATGGCGGCTATGGTTACACGCGGGCTTTCCCGGTGGAACGCTATATGCGGGAGGCAAAGCTGTGCGAGATCGGCGAGGGAACGTCGGAGATTCAACGCTTGATAATTGCGCGGGAG
>DATEVI010000445.1:0-12052 GCA_035281865.1 Geobacteraceae bacterium
GTCATGTTACGCACTTTCATCGGATTGAACATTGTCCACCTCGCACTGAGTATTGACGGATTTGCGAAAACTGCCACACCGTCTCTTTTCCCGATAATTTTACAAAACTGTAAATGTTTTTCCAATCTACCACAAAAAAGATCGTTTTTGAAACATGATTATACCTGCAGCATCGCCGCCCGCAAAACATCCAACCGTATTACCTCAACAACCACACAATTTTCTTCGGGGACCGCAGGTGAGACCCATCAGCCAACGACATACCCGGCCACGTCTATATTTTTCAACAGAGGGTCGACCGTGGACACGATCCTGGCGTAGCGGGTTCCATCACTTCTGACAAGCTTTTCCCTCCTTCCCTCGGGGAGAACGTTTCCTGCTGGATCGATAGCCACCTTTATTTCCGGAGCATCCGAATCCGCGGAATTCGGCCTGAACACCACGGCTATCTCGTTGTTATCAAGCCTGACCAGCGTACCGACTGGGTATTTGCCCATCATTTCCACGAATTTTCGGGCCAGGTCTCCGTGCAGATGTGTTCCCTCCAAACGCGCGATGGCATCAATGGCCTCTTTCGGCGTGAAAGGAGCGTTATAGGCACGCAAGGTGGTCATGGCGTCATAGCAGTCGGCAACCGCGATAATTTCAGTCACGATCCCGAAGGCTTTTTCACGCGCCCATTCGGGATACCCCTGGCGGTTATACCTTATGTGATGTCCGAGAACTGCATCCACTATCCGGCGATTCGTACCTTCCATTCCCTTTACAATTTCGGAGCCGGTTTCGACGTGTTTCTTCATCAACTCATATTCGACCGCGGAAAGTTTGCCGGGTTTGTTCAGGATATTTTTTTCTATCCTGGTCTTCCCTATGTCGTGCAGCAGACCGGCCGTGTTAACATCCCTGAGCACTTCCTTTTCCATCCCCATGAATGCGGCAAGGGCAAGGGCAAGGACGCCGACATTCACCGAATGGTTGAAGGTGTAGTTGTCGTAATTCTTTATCATGGCAAGCCCGAGTAGGGTTGTATGGTCTTTCATGGCAACGGAAACCATGCTGTCGACCACCACCTTGATTTTCCTGCCGCTGGGAATCCGGCCTCTCGCCACATCCTTCATTACGCCGTGTACCGCTTGCAGGGCGTCTGCATAAACCCTGGACGAGTCGATGTCTTCATCCCCTTCACCTGCTTCGTACCGCTCTATCCCCAGGCGTATGTTTGCGATTCCTTTTTCCTGGAGCTTTTCCGGCAAGGTCTCCACCGTAGCATCCTTGCGGGCGAGAAGAGAAGAGAACTGAAAAAGTTCCTCGAAGCTTACCCCCTGGAAAACGGTAACCGCATCGATACCTTTGCGCAGGAAACGGTCGGCCAGCTCTCCAACGGCAGCATTGGGCGTGACAAAAATGTGCTCTTCCAGGAAAAAGGCCCCTTCCACGACCCCGAAATAGGTTTCCGGCCTTTCATTCAGGATTTCGGCAAACAGGGCGGCCAGTTCCTCCAGTGGCTGCCTGACGGCCTGGTGGGCCTGCGGATAGAAGGCAACCGACTTTATCGACGTATTGAGGAGCATTGCCGCGCGCAGTGCATCCTGCTGCGGGATCTTACGAATACCCTGACTCAGCTCGTTCTCGGACACTTATCGTACTCCCATATTTTGCGACACCATAAATTCTGTTGCGGTAGTCCGAACCTTCAGGCTCAGTGCCAATCGACCTCACCGAGATCGGCCATCACTTCATAGAGGCTCGTCTCTTCAAGGAGGACATCCTCGTCCAGCTTCTGAAAATACTTTTTCGCCTCCTCCAGCTTCCCCATGTCCGCCATGTCGGCCATTATGCATTTCGCCACATCTTCCGGCAACATCCCTTCGTGGAGCTCCCCGCAACGGCAGCCGCCCAGCATTCCCACCGTTTCGGACAGATTCAGCATCTGCGGATCCTTCATCTGTTCCTCTATGTGATCCTTTACCAATATCTCCAGCGCCTTTGTCAGATCCACTGAAATCCTCCGTTTTTTCTTCAGCCTACTACAAAAACTTCATAATTTCAAAGCGTCTTCATCGGCAGCGGCATGTCAAATGGAAGCAAAGGTTACTATTAGTATTTCAGGCTCTTCACGGCAATCTCATACACATCCCGTGCCAGGTCCGGCAATGCCAGGACTCTCTCCAGTTCCGCTTTCATAAGCTCCTGCCGCCCTTCGTCATACCTCTGCCAGCCGCTCAGAGTCCCCAGCAGCCGGGCAGCCACCTGGGGGTTCAGGGTGTTCAGCATGATCACCTGTTCCGCAAGGAACCTGTATCCGGAACCGTCCTGCTCGTGAAAACGGAGGGGATTGGACTGACAGAATGCGGCGATAAGCGATCTGACTCGGTTGGGGTTCCTCATCTCGAAGGCGGGATGATCCACAAGCCTTCTCACCTCGGCCAGAGTCCCGGGTAATCTTGAGGTAGCCTGGAGCGAAAACCACTTGTCGATGACGAGGGAATCCTCCTTCCACCTGTCATAGAAAAGGGCGAGGGCTTGGACCCTTTCGGGGCAGTCGGTCTGCGTAAGAGGAGCAAGGGCGCCCACGACATCGGTCATATTATCGGCCCTCCCGAGCTGTCCCATGCAAAGATCGATGATCGACTGATCGTGCAGCGACAGCAGATAGGAAAGGCAGATGTTTTTCAGTCTTCGCCTGCCGGCGGCCGCTGCATCAATCCGGTAAGGGCCGGTCTCTTCCAAAGATTTGTAGATCGAGAGGAACTCATCTCGCAGTTGCGCGGCCAGAACTCCGCGGACGAATTCACGGGCCGCATGGATCGCCACCACGTCCACCACCTTCATCTGCTCAGCGAGGTAGTCTTCGCTCGGGAGCTCCAGGACTTCCGCAACGAAGGCCGGATCCTGAGCAATATCGGAGAGAACGCCGGCAAAGGCATCGATCAAACCTCGGGAAACAGACATCTGACGCCCTGCACTATAATCCTCAATCAACGCCAGAATTGTACCGGCGGCAAGCCGCTGGCCCGCCTCCCAGCGGTTGAACGGATCACTGTCGTGTGCCAGGAGGAACGTGAGCTGCTCGTCCGTATAGCCGAAAATCAGCTTCACGGGAGCGGAAAAACCCCGCAGGAGGGAAGGAACCGGTTCGCATGGAACATTCACGAAACGGAATGTTTCAACTTCCTTTCGCAACTGCAGAACCCTTGTCGTATTCCCCGCGGACGCATCTTCTCCCTCCAACCGCAGCGGAATGTCCTTTCCGTCCCCGTCCAGAAGCCCCAATGCGAAGGGGATTTGGAAAGGTTTCTGCTCCGACCTGCCGCCCGCCCGCGGACACGTCTGCCTTATAGTCAGGGTCCAAATGGCGCCGGCGGTATCGTGGGAAGTCTGCGCGGTCAGGTGCGGCGTGCCGAGCTGATTGTACCAGAGTCTGAATTGGGAGAGATCAACGGAAGCAGCGTCCTCCATGGCCCGGATAAAATCCTCCACCGTGACCGCCTGACCATCGTGCCTTTCAAAAAAGAGGTCCATCCCCTTGCGGTACCTGTCCGGGCCGAGAAGCGTATGGATCATGCGAACGATCTCGGCTCCCTTGTAATAGACGGTCATGGTGTAGAAATTATTGATCTCGATATAAGATTCGGGAAGCACGGAATGGGCAAGGGGACCGGCATCCTCCGGGAACTGTTTTGTGCGGAGCAGCCTCACGTCGGCAATACGCTTCACCGCTCTCGACTCCATGTCGGCGGAAAATTCCTGGTCACGGAATATGGTCAGGCCCTCTTTCAGACTAAACTGAAACCAGTCGCGGCAGGTAATGCGGTTGCCGGTCCAGTTATGGAAGTATTCGTGTCCGATCACCTCTTCAATAGCCTGAAAATCTGCGTCCGTAGCCGTTTCAGGCCTTGCCAGGACATATTTCGAATTGAAAATATTGAGGCCCTTGTTCTCCATCGCCCCGAAATTGAAATCGTCGGCGGCAAAAATCATGTATATATCCAGGTCATATTCCCTGCCGTAGACCTCCTCATCCCACTGCATTGCCTTCTTCAGCGACTGCACGGCATGGTCGCATTTTTCCGCATTGTGCCGCTGCACGTAGATCTGCAGGCTGACAGTACGTCCCGACCGGGTAACGAAAAAGTCTTCGATCTTGATGAGATCCCCTGCAACCAGCGCATAGAGATAGGTGGGTTTCCTGAACGGGTCATGCCATGTGGCAAAATGGCGTCCATCCCCCATGTCTCCCTGTGCCGTCAGGTTTCCGTTGGACAAAAGTACCGGATATCGGGTCTTGTCCGCCACGATAGTAGTCGTGTAGCGCGCCATCACGTCCGGGCGGTCGATGAAATAGGTAATCTTGCGGAATCCTTCGGACTCACACTGGGTGCAGAAATTGCCGCTCGACTTGTAGAGTCCTTCCAGGGATGTATTTTCCTGCGGCCTGATTTCCGTCTCCATTTCGAGAATGAAATGTGAAGGGACATCGCGGATGGTCAACGTTTCGTCATCCACGACATAGTGATCTGCACTGAGCGCCTGCCCGTCCAGGACGACGGACACCAGACGGAGATCGCGTCCTTGCAACACGAGAGGCCTTGGCCCCAGGGACCTGTCGTAATTATCAACGATGTCCAGGCGGGACTGCACCCGCGTGCTCTCCTCGCCCAAGTGGAATGTCAACTCCACGCTTTCTATGCGATAATCTGGAGGTGAATAGTCCTTCCTATATTTTATCTTTGGCTCTTCCCCGGTCATCATCCCTCCAGTTTTCAGAAGTATATTTCATTCCACTGCCGTTGATTATACCCCAGCCCTCCCGGTGTCGGCAATAACCTGGCTGCATTCGCCCAAGTTTCCGGATATTTCTTTCTTGTAGATGTATTGGTAAGTCACCCAATTTCCGGTTGGATGTGCCCAGTCATGGAATGTTGCTCTCTTGCTGAATTTGTGGGATACATGGAAACATGGCCGCCATGACAAGGGGTAACAACTTGGATACCGGGACAAATCTCCACTCATACCGAAGACTGCTGCTAACCTGTTGTCTGGTAAGCTTCGCCTGCAACGTCGGTTCCTACATGCGGATTCCCATAGTCCCCCTTTATGCCCGCTCACTGGGAGCGGACACGTTCCAGGTCGGACAGATTAATTCAGCTTTCCTGTTTATGGCGGCGCTTCTGTCCCTGCCTTTCGGAATGCTCTCCGACCGGCTGGGACGCAAATTCTTCATCTTATCCGGTACTCTCATTTCTGCCTGCAGCTCGTTTCTGCTCTATTTCAGCGAAACCCCCCAGGAAATAATCTGGATCTACCTTTTTTTCGGGATCGGCCTTGCAGCATTCAACCCCACCATGATGTCTTACGTGGCCGATATTTCGCCGGACAGCCACCTCGGCCGCTCCTACGGTTGGTATACCATGGCGCTTTACAGCGGCATGACCATCGGTCCTGCAGCGGGGGGTTTCCTGGGCCATTCATACGGGCTCCGCGAGGTTTTTCCAGTATCCGGAACATTCGTCTTTCTCATGTCCTGGATGGTCGTTTTCTTCATCCCTGCATCCCGCACTGATCCTGGCGAGGCGGCAATTCCGGTCGGGGGCGTCGCCGGCAAGGGGCTGCTCAACAACGTTCCCCTCCTGGGCTGCTGGTTCGCGACACTCGGCAGCTGCTTCGGCTACGGAACATTCATGACGTTTGTCCCACTGCACGCAAACAACCTGGGTATGAATGCCGGGGATATCGGCCTTGTCTTCGCGGCCCAAGCGCTTTCCAACGCCCTCTCCAGGATGCCGTTCGGCTATCTTAGCGACAGAGCGGCGAAACGGAGCAGTCTCGCGATCGTGGGTATTCTGCTGTTCGCCCTGTCGCTGGCCGGCTTCGGTATGTCCGACACGCTTCCGCTTTTTCTGTTGTGCTCCTCCACCGTGGGAGTCGGGATGAGCATGATCTTTACCTCCCTGGGAGCGCTTGTTTCCCAGGTCGTACCACGCGAATCGCGAGGGCTTGCCATGGGGGGATATAACACCTGCATTTACCTGGGTATGATGCTGAGCTCGTTCGTGATGGGTCTGGTGATACGCGGGAGGGGTTTCGAAAGCGGCTTTTTCATTACCGCGCTTGTCGCAGTACTGACGGCAGGTCTCTTTTACATTTTGATCAGGAATTTTCCCGCGACAAAATCGGTCCGATGATGCGTAATGCCGGATGAGGGATGCGCCCCTCAATATGCCCAGATACGATCCATCGGCACACTGTCGAAATACCCCGCGCTGGACGCGGGCACGCCGACAAGGCCCATACTCAGGCTGTATCCCTTGATCACCTTGCCGAGTCGCTCCAGGTCGCCGTCGCCATAGACATAGATCCGGACCGCCTCAAGGAATTCCAGGCTCCGCTGCTGGGCGCGTTCCCACAGATCATTGAAATTGAGCTTCATTTCCTCCCCGGTGACCGGGTGCCGGAAGTATTCGAAGTCGATTATCTCGGAAGGTATTTCCCCATAATTCTGGGGATAAAAGAGGGCCATGAAGGTGTCCAGCCTTCCCTTGAGGATACGGTTCGTCGCCCCGACCAGCCTTCCCCAGAAAGCGCTGGGATACATGGAATTCAGAAGCATCTGTACGGAGTATCCCCGGTGCAGGTACTTCCATAGATATTGATCAACCTGAACGGTACTCGCAAATGCATTGAAAAAAAAGCGCAGAAGTTCAAGGTTTAGCGGCGAGTTCCCGCGAATATTCTCCATGAAGCGGCAATCACCGACCGTAAGAGAGGCCCTGCCGAGCACGAACAGGTCGAGCCATGATTCGATAAGGCGATGCCGGGTTACGGCCTTTATCCTTTCCTCTGTGCATTCGTGGTGATAATTGCCGCTCAAATAATAAATGCAGGGATGAAATACAGTGTCCAGGGCAATATGTGTCAGAAATCCGCAGGTAAAGGCGAGTTTTTCATGGAGCAGCGGGTCGTGAGGATTCGCTTTCAGTTCATGGAGCATCCAGAGAAGCGGCAGACTCGTGTCGTTACCGTCGGTTCCGTGAATCTTGTCTCCGCAACAGGCGAATCCCTTTTCCAGAAAAGGCACCCTGATCCCGTAGAAAAAAGTGTCGGCGGCAATCGAACCGAAATGAAAGGCGTGGGGAAAATTGCGAAGCACGGAAACAAAAGGGTCTTTTCCGGAATCTTCAAGAGAACCGGCAGACTGTTCCGCCAGGATTATGTGACTGATTTCCTTACCCATGAACACCTCTCACTCTTTCGCTGAGTGATACGTTAGCAGGATGGTGTCGTACAATCAACCATTTAGTTCCTAATAAATAATTGAAAGAATGTTGTTCGTATGCTTATAATAGAAACTCAAAATTTTCGGGCTGGTTACACGTATTGATTATCAAAAGCACCACATTCATAAAAAGCGCCGTTCATCCTGAACACTATCCCGCGGGCGACTTGCCGGAAGTAGCCTTTGCCGGGCGTTCCAACGTCGGCAAATCTTCGCTTATCAATGTTCTCGTCAACAGGAAAAACCTGGTCCGCACCAGTTCAACGCCGGGCAGGACCCAGTTAATCAATTTCTTTGAAGTGAACAATCGGATGATGCTGGTTGACCTGCCGGGTTACGGTTTTGCGCGTGCACCCGTGGCAGTAAGGAAGCAATGGGGTCCAATGATGGAGACCTACCTGTCATCCAGGGGCCACCTGCGCGGTGTTATCCTCATTCTTGACATCCGTCGCACCCCCTGCGCCGAAGACAAGTGTATGCTGGAGTGGCTCGCAGGCCTTTCCATACCGGCCATTCCGGTAATAACAAAGTGCGACAAGGTGTCGCGAAATGAAAAGGCCAAGCAATCGGAAATGATTTCCCAGGTTCTCGGAGTACCGAAGAACCGGTTTACCTATTTTTCAGCCCTCTCGAAAGCAGGACGTGACGATGTGTGGGAGAGGATAGAAAGGCTGCTGGGAGACGTTACAGCGGAATCACCGCCAATCACTGAATAAACTGTTGAGGATTTTATGCACACCATACTCCAGAAAAATATGCTGATCGAGCGCACCTGGCACATGCGGGTAATGGCCCCTCTGATAGCGCGGAAGTGCCGGGCCGGTCAGTTCCTGATATTGCGCATCGACGAAAAAGGGGAACGAATTCCGCTGACCATTGCCGACTGGAACAGCACGGAAGGCACTATAGACATCTACTTCCAGGAGATCGGGGTATCCACGGAACGGTTGGCCCGACTCGAAGAGGGTGATTCCATTCTCGACGTGGTAGGTCCGCTGGGGAATCCCTCCCACGTGGAAAAACTGGACGGAACCTTCGTCATGGTGGGAGGCGGTTTCGGCATAGCCGCAGGCTATCCCGTTGCAAGGGCTTTCAAGGAGGCCGGCAACCGGGTCATCGCGGTACTGGGGGCGAAGACCAAAGGCCTTCTGATCTGCGAAGATATGCTGAATGCTGTTTGCGATGAATTGCTGGTGGCCACCAATGACGGGAGCTACGGAAAGCAGGGTATGGTTTCGGACATTCTCCAGGACCTCCTGGACCGCGGGGAAAAGATCAGACTGATTTTCCCCGTCGGACCTCCGATCATGATGAAGGTCATCTCCGAGATGACCAGGCCCCTGAAGATCAAAACTGTTGTTTCCCTCAACCCGGTCATGGTGGACGGCACGGGCATGTGCGGTTCGTGCCGGGTAACGGTCGCGGGCAAGACACGTTTCGTCTGCTCGGAGGGTATTGATTTCGACGGCCATGAAGTCGACTGGGACGAGATGATGTCCCGGCAGAAAATGTACAGCAGACAGGAACAGGAAGCACTGGCCCACTACCATGAACATGGTGCCTGCCACGGAGGCGCCCGATGAGCGAGCACAAAAAAAAGCCGACTGTTGCCGAACGCTGCGCCATCCCTCGCCATGAGATGCCCGCACAGGACCCTGCCGAGCGGGTTCACAATTTCAACGAGGTCGCGCTCGGATGGGACAAGGAGACTGCCGCGAAAGAGGCGGTCCGTTGTCTCATGTGCAAGAATCCGCAGTGCGTCACCAACTGCCCGGCTGAGATCGACATCCCCGGTTTTATCGGAAAGATAGCCGAAGGCGAGTTTCTTGAAGCGGCCCGCACCTTGCGGGCGAGTTCCGCACTGCCGGCGGTCTGCGGACGGGTTTGCCCCCAGGAGACCCAGTGCGAGCTGACCTGTGTCATGGGAAAAAAGCACAAGGCGGTGGCCATCGGGCGGCTGGAGCGGTTCGCCAGCGACTTCGCCCTGTTCGAGGAGGAATTGCCGCTGCCGCAAATCGCTCCGTCGACCGGAAAGAAGGTTGCCGTCGTCGGCGCCGGCCCTGCCGGGATCACGGTGGCCGGAGACCTTATCAAGCTGGGCCATGAGGTTACCCTTTTCGAAGCGCTGCACCAACCGGGGGGCGTTCTCGTTTACGGCATCCCAGAGTTCAGGCTTCCAAAGGATATCGTCCGTCGTGAACTGGATGTCATTCAGCAACTCGGCGTAAAACTGGTGACCAACTTCGTGGTCGGCCGAACCGCAACGGTAGACGAACTTCTGCAGGAGTTCGACGCCGTTTTTCTTGGCAACGGCGCTGGAGCGCCAAGCTTCCTCAACATCCCGGGAGAGAACCTGAACGGCATTTATTCCGCCAGCGAATACCTCACCCGCTGCAACCTCATGAAATCTTACCAGTTTCCCGAGTATGCGACTCCCGTGGCACGCGGTAAAAGGGTCGCCGTGCTCGGCGGCGGCAACGTTGCCATGGACGCCGTGCGCATGGCTCTTCGCCTCGGCGCGGATGAAGCTGTTATCCTCTATCGCAGGAGCCGCACGGAGATGCCCGCTCGCGTCGAGGAGGTCGAACATGCCGAAGAAGAGGGTGTCAAATTTAACTTTCTGGTAAACCCCGTTCGGTTCCTTGGCAACGAGTTGAACTGGGTGACGGGCATTGAATGCATTCGCATGGAACTTGGCGAGCCCGATGCGTCGGGACGACGCCGGCCTATTCCCATCGCGGGATCGGAATTCGTCGTCGATATAGACATGGCCGTCGTTGCCATAGGCCAGTCCGCCAACCCCATCGTCGCGTCCACCGCAACCGGCGTTGACACAAATCCCCGGGGTTACTTCATTGCCGACGACGACGGCCGCACCACCAAGCCGGGGGTCTTCGCGGGAGGCGACATAGTTACGGGCGCCGCCACAGTTATCCTCGCCATCGGCGCCGGGAAAAAAGCAGCCAGAGCCATGCACGATTATCTCATGGATTGCGCGGCATGGCCGGAGGAATTGACGGCACAGGAATAAAACGACACTTTTTATCGTATTGACATTTACCGCCGCATCTGTTCTGATTGGCGCACAATTGAATAATTAAAACGACCGGGTGCCCTTTAAGGATAAAAGGGAAGAGGGTGCGAATCCCTCACTGCCCCGCAACTGTAAGCGGAGATGAAAGCTGCACTGAATGCCACTGATCTGAATTACGACCGTAATGGCGAAGTAGTTCCAATCGGGAAGGCGCAGCGAGTAAAGTGAACCGCAAGTCAGGAAACCTGCCTGGTCGATGCTGCATGGAACCTCCGAGGGAGAGGCGCCGAAGCCCAACGTGTATCTGGCGACCGGTTTTTGGACCCCGTCTCTCCTCTGGGAGGCGGGGTTTTTTTATGGCAAAAACAGTTTTCATAACAGGCGGCGCCCGAAGCGGCAATAGCCGCCTTGCGGAAGAAATCGGCGAAGGGCTTGGCAACTCCCTTTGCTACATAGCAACGGGTCAAGCAAGGGACACCGAGATGGCTGAAAGGATCGCAGCCCACCGTGCCCGGCGCGGTGAGAAATGGCATACGGTGGAAGAGCCGTTGCGTCTGTGCGAGGCAGTCAGAGAAGCGGATGGCCGCTTCGAAGCGATAATGATCGACTGTGTCACTCTCTGGCTGACCAACCTCCTTCTAACCCACGATGACGCAGAGCGGTCGCTCGCGGAAGTCCGCACGCTGGCCGATCTGTTGCCGGAGCTGGAGAAACCGGTCATTCTGGTATCCAACGAAGTGGGCATGGGAATCGTGCCGGAAAACGCCCTGGCCAGGACCTTCCGTGACCTCGCCGGCAGGGCGAACGAGATACTGGCGGCAGCAGCGGATGAAGTTTATGTGATGTTTTCCGGGATACCGCTGCGGCTTAAATAATCCCGGCATATTGATTTTCGTAGGGGCAAACCTTGTGTTTGCCCGCCAAAAGGGCGATCACAAGGATCGCCCCTACCAATCACAATTACAGGATACGCATCATGACACTCCTTCACGACACCCTGGCAAAAATCCAACCCGTAGACACGGAACTGCTGAAAAAGGCCCAGGCGAAACTGGACAACAAGACCAAGCCGCTCGGTTCTCTTGGCAGGCTGGAGGAGTTCGCCGGGCGTTTTGCCGCGATTACCGGCTCCCTGGATCCGGATACGGAAAAGAAGGTCATCTTCACCTTTGCCGCGGACCATGGCGTCGTCGCAGAAGGGGTGTCCGCTTTCCCTAAAGAGGTAACCCCCCAGATGGTGTTCAATTTCCTCCGCGGCGGGGCGGGCGTCAATGTTCTCGCCCGTCACGCAGGGGTAGAGGTCCGCGTGGTCGACATAGGAGTCGATCATGATTTCGAGGGCATCCCCGGGCTCATCCACCGAAAAATTGCCCGGGGGTCGAGGAACTTTACGAAAGGTCCCGCGATGACCCGTGAGGAGGCAGTGGCGGCCATTGAAACGGGAATCGCGCTTGCCGATGAGTGCAGGGAAGAAGGGATTGCCATGGCGGGGACCGGCGAGATGGGAATCGGCAACACAACCTCCGCCTCCGCAATCATCGCCGCCATCTCGGGAATGCCGGTCGGGAAAGTCACGCACCGGGGAACCGGGATCAACGATGCGGCCCTGAGGAACAAGATACGCGTTATCGAACGTGCCTTGGAAGTAAACGGCCCGGCCCCCGCCGATCCCCTCGACGTGCTGACCAAGGTCGGCGGCCTGGAGATAGCGGGCATCGCCGGCCTCGTCATAGGTTGCGCCG
>DATEVI010000446.1:0-4483 GCA_035281865.1 Geobacteraceae bacterium
GCCTGCCTTGTACCGGTCGGAGCCAACCACAACCATCAGACCTGGAATTTTTTCAGCGAGCATGAAAGGCTCGTCTCCCGCTTCCGCTGAAGTCATGAGGATATTCTTGCCGTCCGATACGATTCCGGTTTTACCCTCCGACAACCCTCCATAACCGCGGGAAAGAACGGCCACCCGCTTTCCTCTTTCAAGGCAGAACCGTGCAATTAATGCAACCACAGGCGTCTTGCCGGTCCCCCCCACCGTAATGTTCCCTATTGAAATAACCTGTTTCGGTAACCTGTGAGTGCGAAAAATTCCGTTATTATACGCGAAAGCCCGCAGACGCATAACAGCACCGTAGGGAATTGAAAGAATTCCCAATAGGGGGAGCAATACCGACGCATCCGGCCTGCGGCGTTTGCCTTCCACAAGGTTTCTGTAATATTGGCTCAGTGACATGTTAACCAAACATCTTTTTTGCCACGGACACACACAGACAAATGCTGGACAAGAACTCGGAAACCGGACAAAAACCTTCTCTCTCGCCCGCTCCCTTTCGGTCGCTAGAGCCCGCGGAGCCCTCAGAGATAATCTAATAAAACCTACAGAAGAATGATTTTAAGCCTTTCTCTGTGTTCTCTGCGTGCTCTGCGAGAGATATGATTCGAAGACTCTGTTTTTTTTCGTCTGTTTGTGTCTGTGTCTGTGTCTGTGTGTGTCTGTGGCTAATAATTCAAATGAACGAAGCTATTATCTCCATATGCCGTTCCGTCGAACCGCTGTTTTCCTCAAGGAGTCTCGCCCCGTTTCGGCCCATCTCCCGTCTTCTATCTTCATCATCAAGCAGTGAACGCAATGCTTGTTCCAGTTCTGCTTCATTCGCGACCTGCACGCCACCCTTGAATTTCAGGATCAGGGCCGCTATTTCCTTGAAGTTGTTCATGAAAGGCCCAAAAAGCACAGGCACGTGCAGAGCAGCCGGCTCAAGAATATTGTGTCCGCCCACGGGAATCAGACTTCCGCCGACAAACACGATATCGGAGATTGAATACAGTTTCGTCAGTTCACCTACGGTGTCCAATACGAGAACTTCTCCACAGCGAAAAGGAGTAGTTCTTGCGTCCAACTTTGAACGCAGCGCACATGGGATCCCTTCCTTTTGCAGAATTTCGGATACTTTTTCGACACGCTCCGGATGGCGGGGCGCCAGCACTAACAGGAGATTCCTCTCGTCCGCCATAAGATTCCTGTAAATTTGCGCCAGCAGCTCCTCTTCACCCTGATGTGTGCTCCCCGCCGTAATGACGGTAAGGGATTGAGGTATTAGGTACTCATCCCTCAACTCGCGAAACCTTTGTTGCGATATACCGGCAACAGGGACATCATACTTCAGATTTTTGGAGACATAAACACGCGACGACTGCGCGCCCATGGAGATAATTCGTCGTGCATCCTCTTGCGTCTGCATGCACAAGGCGGAAAAATCTCTCAGGACTCGCCTGAATACCCATTTCAGCCTATTATAGCTTTTGAAAGACTTGTCGGATATGCGGCCGTTGGCCAGAATCACCGGAACGTTGCATTTTCGGGCCGCTCTAAGGAAATTCGGCCAGATCTCGGTCTCAACAATGATTATGAGAGATGGACTCACCGAGCTGATTGCTCTGCGTGCCGCAAATCCGTAATCAAAGGGAAAGTAAATGCAGAGGTCTGCTTCAGCAAGTTTGAGGGAGATACTTCTCCCCGTCTCAGTGACATTGGAGAGAACAATCTTCTTTTGGGGGAACCGCTCTTTTATGGCCTTGAGGAGTGTTTTGACCGCAATGGTTTCACCCACGGAAACGGCGTGCACCCATATTGTGTCAAAGCCGGCAATTTTTCCCTTTTGATCGGACGGCAAAAAGCCGAATCGTTCAAAAAGAGCGACAGGCCGGCCCCTGGTCAGGGAACGAAAGAGGTGATAACCGATTATGATCGGCGTGGCCAACAAAAGAAGAACGTCGTAAAGAAAATAAACTATCATGTTCAACATTTTTTGCTTCATGCAAACTGCATTTCGTACAGCTTCCTGTAAAGACCGCCGTGTTCCAACAGTTCCTGGTGAGTGCCGGTCTCTATGATTTCTCCCCTGTCAATGACGATAATCTTGTCCGCGTGGAGAATTGTGGAGAGCCGGTGCGCAATTACAAAAGTCGTACGGTTCGACATCAGGTTGTTCAAAGCATTCTGAACCATCTGCTCGCTTTCGGTGTCCAGGGCGCTGGTAGCCTCGTCGAGGATGAGGATCGGGGCGTCCTTCAGAATCGCCCTCGCTATGCATATCCGCTGTCGCTGCCCCCCCGATAATCTGACCCCCCTGTCGCCTATGACAGTGTCATAACCTTCCGGCAGTTCTTCAATGAAATCGTGGGCAAATGCGGCTCTGGCGGCAGCTTCGACTTCATCGGTTCCAGCCTCCGGCTTACCGTATTTAATGTTATTACCGATTGAATCGTTAAAAAGAATCGTTTCCTGATCAACAAGGGCAACCTGCCGCAACAGGCTCTGAAGCTTTATGTTTCTGACATCTGTTCCGTCTATCAGGACAGCCCCTGACGTCACGTCGTAAAAACGCGGTATGAGGGAGGCCAGAGTGGTCTTACCGCCTCCGGAAGGTCCTACGAAGGCTATGACCTCACCTTTTCTTGTCCTGAAGTTAATGTTTTTCAAGACATAATTGTCGTTATAACTGAAACTTACATCACAAAGCTCAACCTTTCCTTCAGCTTTTTCGAAACCTATTGCGTCGGGAGAGTCGAGAATTTCCGGCTTCTCGTCAATAAGCTCGAACACACGTTCCGCCGCTCCGAGTGATCTCTGCACTGTGTTATAGGAATTAATGAGCCGTTTCACGGGGCTGTAGACAAGTACCATTGCGGTAATAAAAGAGAAGAATTCCGGGGCAGTCATCTTGCCCTGCAGAACCAGATTGCCCCCGTACCAGATTACCGCCGCTATTCCCAATGAGGTGATCATCTCCATGATAGGAGAAGAAAGCGCCTCGTATTTTATGGACCTTCGAACGTAACCATAATAATCGCGATTGTTTTTTTCAAACCTGGCCAGTTCCGTCTGCTCAAGACCAAACGCCTTAACGACTTTGATTCCCGAGAATATCTGCTGTATTATGCTTGAAATATCGCCGATTTTCCCCAGACTATGGCCGGACAGCTTTTTGATTTTTCTACCGATTTTTTGAGCAGGATATACAGTTATCGGGATAACCAGGAAGGCTATAATAGCCAGTTGCCAGTTCCTGTAGAAAATAACCCCTAGAAGAAAAACCGCTCCGAAACCGTCCCGGAAAAGACCGGTAATGACATTTGCAATACCCTCCTGCATGACACTGACATCATTCAAAACCCGCGACATCAAGACCCCGGTGGGATGATTGTTGAAAAAACGCAACCCGAGTCCCATAGTATTCTTGTAGATTGTATTCCTTATGTCCTGTATGGCCAGTTGACCTGCCGTGCGGATGAAGTAATCGTTTACAAAACGACACAAACCCCGAGTGACGAATACCAGAATTATACCGATAGGCAAGAGCGTGAAAACGGTCATGTCCTTTTCGGTAAAGATTCGTTTCAGAAGGGGATCGACCAGATAGGCGAAGGCGCCATCCATCCCGCCTACGCCCATGGAAGCTATGACCGATACCAGAATCCGCCTCCAGTATCGCCGGCTGTATTTCAGTACACGTTTAAAAGATTTCATCTACAATCAACCTTGTGCAAGCATATCTGTGGCAATTTTCACCACAGTGGCCGAACTGCCGCCCTTTCCCAGGCTGTTCCGCACCCGGCCGAGTCTTGCCCTAATGCCGTCCGCATATTCGACATCCATAATTATTCTCGTTATCTCTTCGGCAATTCTGGCCGGATCCGCATCATCCTGGATCAACTCCCGGACCGCCCTTTCCCCCGCGACAATGTTGCATAGGCCTATGTGGTCAACCCGGATCAGTCGCTTTCCGATCATGTAGGTTAACGGAGAAACTTTGTATATGATGACCATGGGAACACCGATCATCGCCAACTCAAGAGTCACCGTCCCTGAGACCGTTATGGCGGCATCACAGACCTGCATCACGTCATAGCCCATGCCCTCGACAACCGCGACTTCCAACCCGGACGAATCCAGCTCGGGCTTCAGATCTTCTCGTTTAAGGCTCGAAGCAACAGGCAATATGAATTGCACATCCGGAAATTGCTTTTTCAGCAACTCTGCCGATTCCAGGATGACCGGAAATAGATTCCTTATTTCCTGCCTGCGGCTGCCGGGGAAAAGACCGATGGTTTTTCTTGCGGGATCCAGGGCAAACTTCTTTTGCGCCTCGTCGCGCGACAAGGACGGATGAACAGTATCTGCAAGCGGATGGCCGACAAAGGTGACCGGGATTTTCTCCTTTTCGTAAAACGGAACCTCGAAGGGAAACACTACCGCCATCCGATCGACGAGC
>DATEVI010000447.1:0-4009 GCA_035281865.1 Geobacteraceae bacterium
CCGTCCCTTTTTGACGACGTTGCACTAATACGGTGCAACTCCGTCCATGACTTCAGCCCCCTTCAACTGGCTTTTCTCACGGAATTATCACGCAGAAAGCCGGTCGAAATAATCATTCCCTACGATTTCGGCCGTACCTGGCTCTTTTCCCACATTTCCAGAACCGTCAGCGCCATAGAGGCACTGGACGACAACGACTTGAACCTGGAACTGAAATTCGTCGATCCGGAGGGAACCTTTCTGGTCCCTCTCCTGGAAGCCGTTTTCGAGGGGCAGGGGAACGGGCAATTCCCGGAGGGGATCGATCTCCCTGTCGTGATTGCCGCACCGGGGGTCTACCAGGAATGCGAGGAGATCGGACGAAGGGTTCGCGCGATGATGGAGGCAGGGACCGATCCGTCCTCCATCGCCATTCTGTTCAGGGACGCCAGGAACTATTCCGTCATGATGGAGGACGTCTGCCGCCGTTATTCAATCCCGGTCTCCTATCGGCGGGGTATGCCGCTTCGCACCTCATCACTCATCCGAACCATAATGGCGCCCTTCGACATTGTTTCCGCCCGTTTCGGCAGGGAAGAACTGATCGGCCTCCTCAACTCCTCTTACTTTCATCCGTTGCAGGACCCGTCCGGCAGGTCCTTGTCCGCCGATTCCCTGGAGCGGTTGCTGATTGCGGCATCCTACATCGATGAAACCGTCGATCCCCTGGAGTCGAGGGTCGGCAAATGGATCGCGGCCCGGAAAAAGCGGGGCCTGTCCTGGGAAAATGAGGAAGGAATGTTTCGGGCTCTGGGGGAGCTGACGGATGAGTTACGCGGATTTGCAGGCGAAATGACCCTCGGGGAGTTCGTGCGGCGCCTGGAAAAGTTCATCGAAAGGCATTCGCTTTATCAGAGGGGGATCGAGGCCCTCGACAGCCGCGCCCTGAAAAGGGACGCTTCCGCGATCATGGGGTTTCAGAAAGTCCTGGAGGATCTGGAGACCGATATCAAAATTCTCGGGATGGCGGACGCGGTTTTCACTCCGGCCGGATTTTCCTCTCTCCTGAAGCAGGCGATGGAGGAAGAGTATCTGGCAGGGGAGAGGACCACCGGAGTAGCCATAATGAATTTCCATGATTCCAGGGGCCTCTTTTTCGACCATGTGTTCATCGGCGGTCTCAACGAAGGAGTCTGTCCGGCCGGCAGAATCGGGCATCCACTGTTCAAGGATGCCGAAAAAAGGGAGTTCAACAGGATCGCGGGAAAAAGGTGTTTCACCCCGTCATCGGAAAAAACCGGGGAGGAGCCCCTTCTTTTCTGCCTCGCGGTCGGCTGCGCGGAAAAATCGCTGACATTCACCTACAGCTTTGCAGACTCCGGCGGCAACGGCATGCTCCGTTCCCCGTTTCTCGATGAAATCCTGGAAAAGCTGGCCCTTGAGGAAATCCGGATAGCCGCCGGAAAGGTAACCCGGGAGCCTGAAGAATGCCTGGAGAGGGAGGAATTGCTCAATTCCCTGGCGGTGAAGGGAAACCTCACCGTACCGCCGGGTGATGATGCAGAGGTCATCCGGGGCTCTCTGGGCCGTATCGACGCCAACAGCCGGATCGAGGCCGGGCGGGAGGCATTTTTCATGGAAGAGGATATGGGCAGGCGCGCGACATTGTCCACCTCATACACCGGCACCATGGAACGGCATGACATTCTGTCGGAACTGAGAGCGTTTTACGAGTCTCCGGAAGGAAATATCTTTGCGCCTACCAGTCTTGAAGAATACGGATGTTGCCCGTTCAGATATTTCCTGAAGAGAGTGGTGGGTCTCGCCCCGCTCGAAAAACCGGACATGGAGCTGGAGGTGAAGGACGAAGGGACCCTGGTTCACGAAATTCTCCAGGCCTTTTTCCAGAGGCTGAAGACCGAGGGAAAGCTGCCTCTTACAGGCGCGGCCGGGGAAAGGGAAGTGCTCCAGGAGGAATCGGAGCGGGTCTTTGCGCGGTGGGAAAGAGAGAAATACACGGGCGAGAAACTGTTGTGGGAGATTGAAAAAAAGAGGCTCCAGCTCATCCTGCAGGCGGTCATTGCCTCGGAGGCCGCGGAGGAGGGCGGCTTCATTCCCAGTGTCTTCGAGTTTCCCTTTCCCCCGCTCGAAGTCGAGTCGGCGGACGGGTCGAAAATCCGCCTGAAGGGCAAGATTGACCGCATGGATGTGGACCGTGCCGCCGGGGCGGTAAGAATAGTGGATTACAAGATGGCTTCCAGCAGGCAGAAATACTCTAACCTCCTGAAAAAGGACCGGATGGGGGAAACCTCATTCCAGATGCCGGTGTATCTTCTGGCGGCGTCCGAGGCCATGAAGCGGGAATTCGGCATCTCCTGTCAACGCATGTTCGCGCGCTACTGGCTGTTGCGTAAGGTGATTCCCCTGGACAAGGACCTGGGCGGAAGCGGCAAGGAAGACTTCACCGGTTTCTTCGCAACCGGCATGGAGGAGCGACGCAACCTGGGGGAGGACAATTTCCTCAACCGTCTGTGCGCCAAGGTGGAGAATATGAAGAGCGGCGACTTCCAGATAACGCCCAGGGAATGCGAATTCTGCGATTTCGCCGCGGTCTGCCGGTACGTGGAGGTCGGGCTGAAGGATGAGGAGTGATGGATAGGCGAAAGGAGGGCATTGGATGATCAAAGGCATTCTTATCGATCTCAGCGGTACCGTTCATGTGGGCGACCAGGTCATCCCCGGCGCGACGGAGGCAATACGTTTGCTCCAGCGAAAGGGGATGCCGTTTCGCTTCGTCACCAACACCTCGCGCGAGACGCGCGGCATGCTCCACCAGGAAGTGACAAACTTCGGCCTGGACGTGCCTGTCGAGCATGTCTTTACCGCACCACTGGCGGTGCGCCGCTACCTCGAAGAGCAGCGACTGCGGCCCTTCCTCCTTATTCACCCCAATCTGGCTCCGGATTTCGCCGATCTCCCCCAGGACGACCCGAATGTCGTAGTTGTCGGATTCGCCAAACATGCCTTCACCTATGAGGCCATGAACCGCGCCTTCCGGCTCCTGAAACAGGGTGCTCCACTGCTTGCCGTCGGCAGGACCCGCTACTACCAGGCTGAGGACGGCCTCGATCTGGATGCAGGTCCATTCGTTGCCGCCCTGGAATATGCCGCCGAAACCGAAGCGCTCGTGCTGGGCAAGCCTTCGCGTCAATTTTTCCTCGCCGCCGTCAAGGAGCTCGGGTGCCGGCCGGAGGAAGCCGTCATGGTCGGCGACGATGCAATTTCGGATGCCGGTGGGGCGCTGGAGGCCGGACTGTCCGCCATACTGGTGCAGACAGGCAAGTACCGGCCGGGGGACGAGGAGAAGATCGGGCATCCCGGTGTCATGGTGGAGAAGGACGTTGGTGCGGCGCTGGAACGAATCCTGGCGGGCAATATCACAATCGGAAGATGAGTTTGATCTCGCAATCCTCCCCCTTGGCACTGCGTTCGATGTGGTCGGCATGCAGGCCGGAAAGATAGCCGGAGAGACCGCTGACAAAGCTCTGCTCTTCTACCATATCCTTTTTCGGACGGGCGTCCGGCAGCGCCGGCAGGTTGCCGTTGTAGCGCAGCGTCACCGTAATGTCGAAGGAGTCGCTGCCCACGCGGATTTCAACCGGTCCATGGGCATTGGCCACAACGTGTTCGATGGCCGCGTCGACCACGGAGCGCACCCGCGTGGCGTCTTCCGCCGGGATCTTCCATTCTCCGGCCTGCTTTTCGAAGAAATCATCGAAGGATTGGGCCGTGAGCGGCGTGGAATCCGTTCCGAGCCGCAACTGGCTGTAACGCCAAGAGCCGAGCAAAAAAATTGCATTTAGTGGCACGGAAACGACCACCGCCATGGAAATGATCGAACTGGTGAACTGGTGCATCCAACCGGGAAGCGATCGGTAGAAATCCGGAAAAAACGGCACGGAAATCGCCGCCAGGATCGAGAAACCGACGACGAGCGTGGCGCGAAGCGTCATGGGCCGGCTGGTAACGA
>DATEVI010000448.1:0-2749 GCA_035281865.1 Geobacteraceae bacterium
ACGAGTCTCACCTTGCACGTTACTCCCAGCAGATCCTTTATCTCCCCTTCTATTGTCTGTGAAAGGGTCTGGAGATGTTTCACCTCGTCCGAGAAAAGCTCTTCGTCAACTTCCACCTGCACTTCGAGGGTGTCGAGGTTCTCCTTCCGGTCCACAATCAGCAGATAGTGGGGTTCTACACCTTCAATTTCCATAAGTATCGATTCTATCTGCGACGGAAACACGTTGACGCCGCGAATGATCAGCATGTCGTCACTGCGACCGCTCATGCGGGAAATTCGCGCATGGGTACGACCGCAGATGCACGGTTCGTAAGTAATGCTGGTAATGTCCCTGGTGCGATAGCGAATGAGGGGGATGCCTTCCTTGGTGATGGTGGTGATTACCAGTTCACCCTTTTGACCCTCTGGAACCGGCAGCCCCGTGTCCGGATCGATGATTTCCGGAATGAAATGGTCTTCCCATATGTGCAAACCGCATTTCGCCTCGATGCATTCTATGGCAACCCCGGGGCCCATTATTTCAGACAGTCCGTATATGTCAATGGCACTGAGATTGAGCTTTTCCTCGATTTCTTTGCGCATGGATTCCGACCATGGTTCAGCACCGAAAATTCCTACACGGAGATTCAATGATCTGAAATCGATCCCCTCCTCGCAAGCCGCTTCAGCCATAAAGAGGGAATAGGAAGGGGTGCAGGTGAGGACGGTCGATCCGAAGTCCTTCATGATCATGATCTGTTTTTTGGTGTTGCCTCCGGACATGGGAATTACCGAGGCGCCCAACCTTTCCGCGCCATAGTGGGCACCCAGTCCGCCGGTGAAAAGGCCGTATCCGTAAGCATTGTGAATGATATCCCCTCTGTGTACGCCTGCGGCGACAAACGATCTCGCCATGAGATCGGACCAGTTGTCAATATCTTTACGTGTATATCCCACTACCGTAGGTTTTCCGGTCGTACCCGAGGATGCATGGATACGCACGACATCTTCCATTCGCGCGGCGAAAAGCCCGTAGGGATAGCTGTCGCGCATATCCTGTTTATAGGTAAAGGGAAGCTTTCTTATGTCAGCGAGCGTACTTATTGCATCCGGCCTGATGGCGGCCCTGTCCAGCGCCTGCCTGTAGAAGGGAACGGAAGCATAAACGCGTTCCACTACGGATTTCAGACGCTTCAACTGGAGAGCTTCCAATGCGGGTCTGGGCAGAGTTTCAAACTCTTCGTTATAGAACATGGAGAATCCTCATAGTGCAGCGTACAGTCTGACAGCGGACAGTTAAACTGGAAGAGCGCGAAAACTCAGGCACTCTTTGACTGGTTTTACTGTACGCTGTTCAACTGTAGTTTCTTCCGAGTTCGAATGCCTTTTTGTTTATCTCGAGGGTTTTCCCCGGCACCATTCTTTCCATGGCGGTAAGCCAGAACTTCTGATCAATGCCTGAAAGTCGGGATAGTGCCCCGATGAGAACGGTATTTGCCGTTTTCGCATTACCGGCCTGTTTTGCCAGGGCAAGGCCGTCTATCAGAATGCTGTCGGGACAAAGCTTTTTTATTTTTTCCGGAATATGTGCCGGATAGGTTTCCTGGCCGGTGGCCACTATCGGTGGGTTTATTTTGAGGTTGTTAACGACTGCCTTGCCGCCCTGCTTCATCAGCGGCAGATATCTGTAGGTTTCAAGCAGTTCAAAGCCCAGAAGAATATCGGCCTCACCCTCGGCAATTATGGGAGAGTAGACCTTCTCACCGTAGCGCACGTGGGAGACAACACTGCCGCCACGCTGGGCCATTCCGTGGACTTCACTTTTTTTTACATCGAAACCGGCGAGCATCAGAGCCTCGGAGATGATTTCCGAAGCCACCAGGATTCCCTGGCCGCCCACTCCCACCAGCAGTATGTTTGTTACGCCGTTATTCATGCGCCCTCTCTCGGTAAAGAACTAATTATCTTTTTGCCTTGATCGCCAGGAATTTGCACAACTGAGCACAGACGTCACAGCCGCTGCACAACAATGGGTCAATATATGCCTTCCCTTTGGATTCTCCGTCTGATTGCCAAATGACGGCGGGGCATCCGAGTTTGACACATGCCCTGCATCCGGTGCATATCTCGTGGTCGATCACAATCGGTTCGCCGCGTTTGTAGATACCCGGTCTCTTTATGAGCACACATGGCCGGGTCGTTATTATTACAGAAGGCTCAGGGCGATTCATCTCCTCTTCGATTGCCTGCCTTGTCTCATCAAGATTGTACGGGTCAATGGTACGGACATTCCGCACTCCGAGAGTTTTAACAAGCGAAGTGAAATCGATCTGGAATGACTCTTCTCCCATGAGAGTAAAACCGGAAGCCGGATTTTCCTGACGCCCGGTCATTGCCGTTATCCTGTTGTCGAGAATTATCACCGTGGCGGGAGCTTTGTTGTAGACCATGTCCAGAAGGCCTGTCATGCCGGAATGGAGAAAAGTCGAGTCGCCGATGACGGCAACTACCTTCTGCTGTTCTTCAGGAGCGAGCACCTTGGTGATCCCGGTCGCATTACTGATGCTTGCCCCCATGCAAACACAGGTGTCCATGGCCGACAGTGGCGGCATGAAACCCAGGGTATAACAACCGATGTCGCCGGAAACATAGGCCCCCAGTTTGTTAAGCGTGTAGAAAACCCCGCGGTGGGGACAACCGGGACACATGTTCGGCGGACGGGCGGGCAGGCTATCCGTTTCCGGAAGTGCAGCCACTTCGAGACCGAA